>CAYJMO010000054.1:0-11539 GCA_964371365.1 uncultured Oscillospiraceae bacterium | reverse complement strand
ATCGACGAGGGGTATATCTACATCGCCGAATCGCCGCTCTATGAGATAAACACCAAGAAAAAGACTTACTTTGCCTATACCGAACAGGAAAAGGCGGCTATTTTAGAAAAGATCGGCACCGAGAGTTACACCCTGCAACGCAGTAAAGGTCTCGGCGAGAATGAGCCGGACATGATGTGGATGACCACCATGAATCCGGAGTCAAGACGACTTATCAAGGTGGAAAAGGACACGGCGGAGCACACGGCGTATGTCTTTGACCTGTGGCTGGGTGACAACCTTGCAGGTCGAAAGGAGTTTATAGCAAACCACGGATACGAGTACCTCGACAACCTCGATGTATCATAAGAATAGGGACGATATGGCAAAAAAGAAAGAAGTTGAAAATAAAAGAAAAAGAGTAACGGCGCTGGACGATCGTATTGAGATTGCCGACGCCGGTATTGTCCTACAAAATAGGGTGACCGAGACATTAGAAAAAAACTACATGCCCTACGCGATGAGCGTAATTATCAGCCGCGCCCTGCCGGAAATTGACGGGCTCAAACCCTCTCACCGAAAACTGCTCTACACCATGTATGACATGGGGCTGTTAAGAGGTGCAAGGACTAAGAGCGCCAACATCGTGGGCACCACCATGCGCCTCAACCCACACGGTGACGGTGCAATCTATGAGACGATGGTGCGTCTATCCACCGGCAACGAAGCACTGCTCAACCCGTTCGTGGACTCCAAGGGTAACTTCGGCAAGTTCTACTCCCGCGATATGGCGTATGCCGCCAGCAGATACACCGAGGCAAAGCTCGCGCCGGTGACGGAACTGCTCTTTCGCGATATCGACCGTGACACCGTCGATTTTGTGCCGAACTATGACAACACCCGCACCGAGCCGACATTGCTGCCGGTATGTTATCCGACCATACTCACCAACTGCACCATAGGCATTGCGGTCAGCATGGCGAGCAGTATATGTAGCTTTAACCTGCGCGAGGTATGCGACACCACCATCGCGCTGATAAAGGATGAAAACCATCCCATCGAGACAACGTTGCACGCCCCCGACTTCTCGGGCGGCGGACTAATCCTGCACAACCCGAGCGAGATGCAAAACATCATCGACAACGGCCGTGGAGGTGTTCGGGTGCGCAGCCGTTTTAGGTATGTCAAGGATGGCAACCGCATAGAGATTGTGGAGATACCCTATACTACCACCATTGAGGCTATCATGGATAAGATAGCGGACCTCGTCAAGACCGGCAAGGTCAAAGAGATTGCCGACATGCGTGACGAGACGGACCTCGGCGGTCTCATGTTGACCCTCGACCTCAAGCGTGGCGTCGATCCGGAAAGGTTGATGTCTCGACTTTTCGCCATGACCCCTTTAGAGGACACTTTTTCCTGTAATTTTAACGTCATCATTGCCGGTACACCGAGAACTCTCGGCGTGCGCGAGCTTTTGAGGGAGTGGATAGCGTTTCGTCTCGGCGCGGTCAAACGACGTGCCCACTACCAGATGCAGGAGCACAAAAAACGACTTCATCTGCTACTCGGTCTTAAAGCGATACTGCTGGACATCGACAAGGCGGTCCGTATTGTCCGCGAGACGGAGCAGGAGGAGGAGGTCGTGCCGAACCTTATGATAGGGTTTGGGATAGACAAAACTCAGGCGGAGTATGTCGCGGAAATTCGCCTGCGACAGCTCAATCGAAACTATATACTGCGTCGCACCGACGAGATAGATAAACTTCGTGACGAGATAGACAGCTTAGAGGAACTGCTCGCGAGCAAACGTCTTTTAAACAAGGTTATCTGCGGTGAACTCAAAGAGGTCAGCGATAAATACGGCATCGATCGAAAGAGTGAGATTTTGTACGGTCAACAACCGTCCAGTATCAAGGATGAAGAACAGGCGTTGCCGGACTATCCGGTCACGGTGTTTTTCACCGAGGAGAACTACATCAAGAAGATTACCGCCCAGTCACTGCGTATGAGTGGCGAGCAAAAACTCAAGGAGGGGGATAATATCCGCCACAGTGAGGAAACTAAAAATAACGCCGAACTGTTATTCTTCACCAACAAAGCACAGGTTTACAAGTGTTTTGCGGCACAGTTTGAGGACACCAAGGCGAGCGTTATCGGTGAATATCTGCCGGCGTCTCTCGGTTTTGAGGAGCAGGAGCTCTGTCGATTTATGGCGGTGGTGGAGGAGTATGTCGGATTTATGCTCTTTGTGTTTGAAGATGGCAGGATAGCGAAGGTGGACATATCATCCTACCAGACAAAACAAAACCGCAAAAAGTTGCTAAACGCATTTTCCGATAAAACCGAAGCGGTCAAGTTCTTTTATCTTAAAGAGGAGGCGGACATCGCTGTCGAGACCACCGCAGGACGACTTTTGATTATCAATTCCGCTCAACTCACCATAAAGACCACCAAGAACACACAGGGTGTGCAGGTGGTTAAACTGCGCAAGGGGATAAGGATAAAAGAGGTCTCACTCTTTAACGAGGGGGACATGCCGGATGTACACCGATATAGGGTGCGCTCACTCCCGTCCACAGGTGCGGTAATTGCGAGCAGAGACGCGACGGAACAGTTGACGCTTTAAATAGATTATACAATAAACCTATTATAATACAGAAAGGATAAAACCATGAAAAAGCGTATCGGTATTTTAACCGCCGGGGGAGATTGCCCGGGGCTCAACGCCACCATCCGTGGTGCGGCAAAGGGACTTTATCATCGCTTCAAGGACGATGTCGAGATAATCGGCATACAAAACGGTTATTATGGTCTTATCCACGGCGATTATAAGGAGATGCACCCGATGGACTTCTCCGGTATTCTCACCCGTGGCGGCACCATCCTCGGCACTAAACGCACCCCGTTCAGCGAGATGGAGGTGGTCGGCAAGGACAATGTCGACAAGGTGGACGAGATGAAGAAGAACTACAAGAAGATGAAGTTGGACTGTCTTTTATGCCTCGGCGGTAACGGCACCCACAAATCCGCAAATCTTCTGTCGGAGAATGGACTCAACATCATCGGCCTGCCCAAGACCATCGACAACGACATCTTCGGCACCGATGTGACATTCGGCTTTCATTCCGCCGTCGATATCGCCACCGATGTAATAGACCGTATTCACACCACCGCGACAAGTCACCGACGCGTTATGGTCATAGAGCTAATGGGCAACAAGGCTGGCTGGCTGACCCTATATGCCGGCATTGCAGGCGGCGCGGATATTATACTACTGCCGGAGATGCCATATAATCTTAATAACATTATCAAGGCGATCGAGCGTAGATATAAGGAGGGGAAATCCTTCTCCATTATCGCCGTAGCCGAGGGTGTGTACAGCAAGGAGGAATCCAAGTTAAAGCGCAAGGAGCGTGAGGAGGTTCGCCGCGAAAAAGGTATAATCACTGCGACCCAGACCATAGCCACCGCGATTGAGGATGAGACCGGATTTGAGACACGTGTCGCCGTGCCGGGGCATATACAGCGCGGAGGATCGCCCTCACCATATGACCGCGTGCTTGCCACCCAGTTTGGAACTTTCGCCGCGAAACTTGTCGAGTTGGAGCAGTACGGCACGACGGTTGCGATGGTCAACAACGTAGTCACTGCAAATCTATTGACCACAATTGCCGGTCGTAAAAAGTTAGTGCCGGAGAATGACGACATGATAAGTGTAGCGCGCAGAATAGGAATTAGTCTCGGATGAAAAAAATAATTGTAGTTTTATCGTTTTTACTGTTGGTCGGCTGTTCCGGTGAACCGTCGACCGGCAGTGAGATCAGCACCCTCACAGGACTTTACAGTGCAGGGGAGATGCAGATAGTGCCGACCGCGTTCTCGAACGAGACCACGGCGGTGCTTTCACTCATCGACAGCGAGATGGAGTTTTTTGACTTCTCGGTAAACGAGAGCGTGCAATCGGTAGATTATAGCCTTTGGGTATTTAACGGCGAGGTGTGGGAGGACTTCGGTGGGAGTTACGGCGATATGTCCGATACCGCCGAGATGATAGCACTCAACATGCAGGATGACAGTTTTGAGCTTTTCAGCATAGACGAGAACGGTCACACCTCTGTCTACTACCCGAGTGTGGAGGTGGACTTTTCCGACATGAGTATGACAGTTCAGGGTTGGCTGGATAACCCGACCGAAATCATGCCCGGTGAGGAGATACTTTTATATCATAAGTACGGCACCAACGAGAATAGCATAAGCACCAACGACACCGACTTTCGCTCGGTAGACTGTGAGGTCGGTGTTGCGGTCACCGTGACATTTTCAGGGGATATAATAGAGTAAAGGAAAAAACATATGCGCAAGGAGCTACCTAAAAATTACGACCCGAAAGAGTTTGAAAAACGCCTTTATGACCACTGGTTAGAGGGCGGATATTTTCATGCCGACACAAACGACGGCAAGCCGAAATATTCCATCGCGATACCGCCCCCCAACATAACCGGTCAACTGCACATGGGTCATGCGTTGATGGTAACGATACAGGACATACTTATCCGACACAAGAGGATGCAGGGCTACAGCGCAATGTGGATGCCCGGCACCGACCACGCCGCCATCGCGACCGAGGCTCGTATAGTCGCCGCCCTACGTGAGGAGGGAATCGACAAGGAGGATCTCGGGCGAGAGGGCTTTTTGGAGCGTGCTTGGGACTGGCGCAACACCTACGGCAACCGTATTAATCTGCAACTGCGTGAGCTCGGTGCATCGCTCGACTGGGAGCGGGAGCGTTTCACCTTAGACGAGGGTTGCAATCGTGCCGTCAATGAAGTTTTCTGCCGCCTTTTTGAAGAGGGGCTAATCTATCGTGCAAAACGGCTTGTCAACTGGTGTCCTGTCTGTGTGACCGCCCTGTCCGACGCCGAGGTGGACCATGACGAGCGGGACGGTAACTTCTGGCACTTCCTCTATCCGTTGGAGGATGGCACCGGTCATATCGAGATTGCGACCACCCGTCCCGAGACGATGCTCGGTGACACGGCGGTCGCCGTCAACCCGAACGACGAGCGTTATTCCTCGATGGTGGGCAAAAATTTGATACTGCCACTGGTGGGGCGTAAAATCCCAATCATAGCCGACGAATATGTCGACAGTGAGTTTGGAACCGGTGCGGTCAAAATCACACCGGCACACGACCCGAACGACTATGAGGTGGGACTGCGCCACAATTTAGCGCAGGAGATGATGATGGACGAAAACGGCATCATCACCGAGAATTACGGCGACTATGCCGGTTTATCGCGATATGATGCGCGCAAGAAGATTGTCGCCGACATGGATGCCACAGGATTGCTTGTCAAGGTGAAGCCACATTCTCACAATGTCGGTGTCTGTTCCCGCTGTCACAATGTGGTGGAACCGATGTTGTCGATGGAATGGTTTGTTAGGATGGAGCCGCTTGCAAAACCGGCGATAGACGTAGTTAAAAATGGCGAGATAAAGCTGGTCCCCCCACGATTTGAAAAGACCTATTTCCACTGGATGGAGAATATAAAGGACTGGTGCATCAGCCGTAAACTTTGGTGGGGACACCGCATACCGGCGTACCACTGCCCCTGCGGTGAGACGGTGGTCTCTCGCAATCCGGTAGATAGTTGTAATAAATGCGGCGCAAACGTCACACAGGACGAGAGCACGCTGGACACATGGTTTTCCTCGGCACTCTGGCCGTTTTCCACCCTCGGTTGGCCGGATGAAACTGCCGATCTTGAGAAATATTTCCCGACCGATACACTTGTCACCGGCTATGATATTATCTTCTTCTGGGTGGCGAGGATGGTCTTCTCGTCGCTTAAATATACCGATAAGATACCGTTTGAGCGTGTGCTCTTTACCGGTATAGTTCGAGACGAGCAGGGTCGCAAGATGTCAAAATCGCTGGACAACGGCATCGATCCGCTGGAGATAATAGGGGAGTATGGTGCCGATGCACTGCGCCTTTCCATGATACTCGGTACAACTCCCGGCACCGACATGCGTGTGTCCTATGATAAAATTAAATACTGCCGAAACTTTGCCAACAAGCTGTGGAATGCCTCACGCTATCTGATGATGAACATCGACGAGGGGACAAAGCCTGTCCTGCCACCGATAGAGAATTTATCCGCGACCGACCGTTGGACGCTACACCACTATAGCGCGATGGTGAAGAGTGTGGACGAGCACATGCAAAAATTGGATGTAGCGCTCGCCGCCTCTAAGATAGAGGAGTTTTTGTGGGATGTCTTTTGTGATTTCACTATTGAATTCTCAAAGCTGGTGCTTAAAAACGGCGATGAGGTGGAAAAACAGTCACAACAGTCGTTCCTACTCTATATTTTAACCGGTGTTTTAAAGGCACTGCATCCGTTTATACCTTTTGTTACGGAGGAGATTTATCGCTCACTACCCTGCGCTGAAGACAGCATAATGTTACAGGAGTATCCGAAGTATGACGAGAGTCTCGACCTTGGCGATGTGCATGAGGTGGAGGTTGCTATCGAGATTGTTCGTGCGGTTCGCAACCTGCGAAGTGAGCGCAACATACCGCCGAAACAGCCGATAGGCGCTTTTTTCGAGACCTCTGTCGATCTTGACGGTTGTATGAGCTTTATAGAACGTTTTTGTAATATCGAGCTATTGAATTCATACGATGGTGAGGTTGTGACACTTGTCGTCACCGACGCAAAGGTTATACTGCCGCTCTCCGGCTTTGTGGATGTCGAAAAGGAGCGTGAGCGACTGGAAAAAGAGCTTGCCGCCGCCCAAAAAGAGGTGGATTTCCTCGCGGGGAAACTTGCCAACAAGAGCTTTGTGGACAAGGCGCCCGCACATCTCGTGGAACAACAGAGGGAAAAACTCGCCTTTGCAGAGCAACGGTTGCAGGGGATAAAGGACAGTTTGAAATAATAATAAAAACAGGTGAGTATGCAAGATGCTCACCTGTTTTTGCGTTATCGGGCCTCTTTATTCATATAGTCACGGCAATGATGTTCTTTTCATCATATCGGTGTTCCATCGTTCGGGTGGTGTTGTTTAGGAGCGTTAGCAGTAGCTCATCTGCGCCCTGTAGGGGGTCGAAACGCTCGCCGTCGTAGCTGAGTTTCACCTCGATAGAGCTGTCCTTTTCGGAATATTCTACATCGCAGTCGAGGGTGAAAGCCTCCTGCAGGTTCGGCATAATCAACTGCATACAGAGCTCCTCGAAGACAAGTTGTATCTTATATATCTCCTTTTGAGATAAAGCCTGCCTGCGACCGAACTCCTCAAAATCGGTGTTCAGTGCAATATGATCAAAGCTTTTCGAGGTAATGGTTTTGTGTAGGGTTTTAAGCCTCTTTACAAACACCCGTGTTTTAGGCTTTTGTGGGTGGTCAAAAATTTGCTCCGGTGTGCCGTTTTCGTATATGACACCTTCATCCATATAAAAAATTCTGGTCGAGACATCCCGTGCAAACTTCATCTCATGCGTCACTATGACCATGGTCATACCCTTGCCGGCAAGCATCTTTATGACCGATAAAACCTCACCCACCATGGTGGGGTCGAGTGCGGAGGTGGGTTCATCAAAGAGGATTATTTCCGGCTTCATCGCTACCGTTCTGGCTATTGCCACGCGTTGTTTTTGACCGCCGGACAGCTCGTGAGGATAAGCAAGAGCCTTGTCAGCAAGACCGACCATATACAGTAGCTCCATAGCCTCATCATAGGCGGTCTGCCGCGGAGTTTTCAACAGCTCAACAGGGCCGAGCATGATATTTTCTATTACCATAAGATGTGAAAATAGGTTGAACGACTGGAACACCATACCCATCTTCTGTCGCACCTTGTAGATATCACAATCCTTTGTGGTTATATCCTCACCATCCACGAGAATTTGCCCCGCAGTCGGTGTCTCCAGCTTGTTTATACATCGCAAAAGGGTGGACTTTCCGGTACCGGACGGTCCGATAATGGAGATAACCTCTCCCTTTTCTATTACGGTATTGACATCCTGCAAAGGTGTGACACCGGGATATTCTTTTTTTAGACCCTTGATCTCAATCATTTTGTATCAACTCCTTTCAATGTCCTTTTTCGGCTAAGTGGGTTGATTTTTTTCTCGATAACGGTGATAGATGCGGTGAGTAGATACGCCAGAACGAAGTAGATTATAGCTGTTGCTATGAGAGGGAAGAACGCTTCATAGGTTCGAGAGCGGATAATATCACTCATCTTGGTGAGATCCTGTATTGCTATATATCCGACAACCGACGTCATCTTGACAAGAGATATAAATTCACCGCGGAACACCGGCAGGAAGTGCCGTGCCGCCTGTGGAAATACTATTTTGAAGAATGTCCTTGTCTTGGAAAAGCCTATCGCGAGTGCCGCCTCGGTCTGCCCTTTATCAACCGCCAAAATGCCGACACGCATCATTTCCGATACATAGGCGGCGAAGTTCATGCCAAAGCTTAGCACCGCTATCCATACAGGGTTGCCGTTATAGGAGGCAAAGATGATATAGTTAAAGATCATCAAAATAACAACAATCGGTGTGCCTTGAAAAAGTCGCACATAGATACTTGCAACACCACAGAGTACCTTGTTTTTTGACATTTTTGCGAGACATATTGCAAAACCCAAAATACTGCCGAATATGACCGACAACACCGAAATGAGAAGTGTTACCCCTATTCCCTCTAATATTAACTTCCACCGTGCCTCTGTTATGAATGTGGCGGTGAAGCTGTCTGCGATGGCGGTGAAAAAGTTCTCATCTTGTGTCACTACCGGCGTGAGCGAGCGTGTGACGCCCATGATTCCGCCGGTGTAGTAGGGGATAGTGAAGTCGACCACCTTTTGTCGCTCCTCGGTTATGGACATACAGCCGCTCACGATGTCCACCTTGCCACTCTCCAACGCCGGAATAAGTGCGTCGAAGTTCATGGGGGTGAACTCGACATTCATGCCTAAGGCGTGACCTATCCGCAATACAAGCTCGATATCATAACCGAGTGAGTTTCCACCATCGCCGACGTAGGACATCGGCACCGTCACCGAATCATGCGCATATCGCAGTGTCCCCGAAGCGTCGGAAAAATCCAGCTCCGGTAATGTCTTAACACTCTCGTCTGCAGAAAACCATTTTTCCCCAAGCGCATCCATGGTGCCGTCCTGATAAAATTGCTCTATAACCGCATCTATCAACGGTGTCAGCTCACTGTCCTTTTTAACTGCAATACCATAGATATCATTCACAAGCGGCTCACCCATGGTGGCGAGCTCCGGGCGTTGTGCGGCAAGAAGTCTTGCGACCGGCTCATCAACCATCATAGCCGCCGCCTTGCCGGAGGACACCGCCTCCACACCGGAGGGCAGGTCGTTGTAGTAGTACTGCTCATAGCTACCCGCGCCGATGCCGTCGTCCACAAAGTCAAAAAATGCCGCACCAGACAGCGCCGCCACCGTCTCACCACGTAGATCTTCATAGGAGTCAAACTCCGGTATAGCCTTTGTTCCGGTGTTTTTGGTGACTAAGACCACCCCGCCGGAGTAGGTAGGAGTTAAAAAGTCGACACTTTCCTGTCGCTCCTCTGTGACCGACACACCGCCGCCCCAGATATCGTATTTTCCTGCTAAAAGCCCCTCGAGCGCGGAGGAGGGGTCGATCTGTGCAATCTCCAATCGGTAGCCGTATTCCATGCAAAAGTTATACATTATCTCGACATCATAACCGAGAACCTCGCCGCCTTTTATATAACAAAACGGCTCAAGGGTGGGCACCAGAGCAAAGCTGACGAGACCGTTTTCATCACTCAAAGCGCCCATGTCTAAAGGTTGCTTCAAACTCTCGTTATCGCCAAACCATTTTTCATCCAGTGCGGCAAGACCGCCGGTTGATACGAATTCTTGTAGATATTCATCAAGCTGTGACTTGAGCTCGGCGTTCTCGTCCCCTTTGGTCATCGCATAGGAATACTGTTCGTCGACAAGCTTGTCCTGCAAAAAGACGATGTCGGAGTCCTCCTCAACCATGGTGCGTGCAATCGGCTCGTCCATCAAAAAAGCATCGATTTTATCCTCTTTGAGCGCGGTGACAAGGTCGGTAAAGGTGTTGAAATATAAAATTTCAGCATCGCTTATATGGTTTTTTGTGTGGGTGTCAAACGTTGTGCCGGTCACAACCCCCATGCGTTTTCCGGTGAGCTCTGTCGAGTCGGCATAGAGCGGTATGCGGTATTCATTCGATGTTATACCGGCCTTCTCGCCAACGTGATCGACGTTCACGAGAAGGCATATTTCAGAGTCGACGTAGGTATCACTTACCAACATGACCTCCCGAACGGCATCGGTAGCGTTTAGATTTGCGACCAACAGATCGAGTGCTCCGGTCTCCATTCCGGCAATCAGTGAGGGGAAGTTCATGGTTTTAACTTCAATCTCGGCATTTAAATGCAGTGCCAACCGTTTGATAAACTCGGCATCAAATCCGGTCAGCTCACCACCCTCACCAAAGTAGTTCATCGGCTGTGTCATCCCCTCGGTGCCGACGATTATCTTCATCTCGGGATTTTGTGGAGACTCTATATTCGGCATCTGGGGATTTGTCGAGCCAAACCAACGCTCATACATCTCATCGTAGGTGCCGTCCGCCCGATAGATGGCTATGAATTCGTTCACCTTGGCAATTAACTCCTCGTTCTCAAACGGTGCGCCAATGGTTATGAATTCGTCTGCGATTTTAGAATCGGGCAGGATTTTAAGCGCCGAATTTGAGTTCTGGGCATACTCCAAGGCGTGAGAGTCAAAGACAAAACCGTCTATCTTTTTTCCTTGCAACGCTATGTAGGCATCGGAAATGGAACTGTAGTAGACAACCTGTGCATCGTCAAAATATGCCTCGCCGGCATACATCGCCGCCGCACCCTCCGGTAGACCGATGGTATACTCCTCGCTGTTGAGCTGTTCAGGTGAGGAGATTACGAAACTATCGTCCGATGAGGAGCAGGCGCTGAACAGTAATAAACTGAGCAACACACAGATCAATAACACAAAAAGGGATTTATTTTTCACATAACACCTCATAATTATTACAATTAATCCACTTGTCGTAGTAAAAAAAGTATTAGAAACCACAAGGTCAAAACTATTGCTCGCAAAAGGTGGTTGATGAGTATCCGCGTTGCTTCTAACAACTCCGCATTTTAAAAGTAGGTGGACCACTCGGATGAAGTTGCTTTCATCGTAATTAACCTTATGTTATTATATAACCTCGAATAAGTGACTGTGATATTTATACAATTATCCGATATCAACCTGTAAATTATTATATCATTTAATGGATTTTTAATCAACACTTATTAAATAAAAGGGGAAAATTTTTACATGAGATTAGATTTCCATAGTAAATAAAACTGTGGAATTCATCCTGAGAATTAACTAAAATAATAAATTGTATGTAATATATAAAAATGGGGTTGAAAAACTACTCGTTATATGTTATAATCAATCCACGCGGATGTGGCGGAATTGGCAGACG
>CAYJMO010000053.1:0-15372 GCA_964371365.1 uncultured Oscillospiraceae bacterium | reverse complement strand
CTCCGAGCGGTACGGAAAAGAATATCTTCCGGAAAAGCGCAGGGTGTATAAAAATAAGGGTCGTGACGTGCAGGACGCGCATGAGGCGATACGTCCCTCCGACGTGAACATTACACCCGAGATGGTGGAAAGCTCGGTGTCGGGTGAGCTCGCAAAACTTTATCGTCTGATCTTCAACCGCTTTGTGGCAAGTCAGATGACCGATGCGAAGTTCGCCACCCAGTCGTTGACCATATTGGCAGGAGAAAACCATACCTTTAAAGCATCCGGTTACAGCGTGCTGTTTGACGGATTCACTACCCTGTATGTCGAGAGTACCGACGAAAAGGAGCAAAAGGAAAAAATCCTTCCCAAGATGACAAAGGGGGAGGAACTGTTACTCAAGAAGCTCAATTCTTTACAGAAGTTTACCGAACCGCCGGCACGTTATAACGAGGCGAGTATCATTAAGGCGTTGGAGGAGAACGGCATCGGTCGCCCCTCGACCTATGCTCCAACCATTAACACCATCATCACTCGCGGTTATGTCGCCCGAGAACAACGTCGACTGCACCCGACCGAGCTCGGCATAACGGTGAACGACCTGATGACCGAACAATGGGAAAATATTGTCGATGTCAAATTCTCCGCCGATATGGAGCTACTTCTCGACACCATCGAACAGGGTGAGGCGGATTGGCACACACCTATTAAGGATATATATGAGTATCTTCAAAAGACATTAGAGACCGCGGAAAAAAACCTCGAGGGCAAAACCTATAAAAAACCGGACGAGCCGACCGATGTCAAGTGCGAACTCTGTGGTAAAATGATGGTGATACGCGACGGTCGGTACGGCAAATTCCTTGGCTGTCCCGGCTATCCGGAATGCAAAAATATCAAACCCATCGCAAACCCCTCGGACGGCGAGTGCCCAATATGTGAAAAACCCCTCGCCAAACGCAAAAGTAAGACAGGCAGGACATTTTATGGCTGTACCGGCTATCCTACATGCACCTTTTTGTCCAACGAGGCACCGACCGAGGAACGCTGTGCGTCATGTCAAAAAACACTGTTTAAAAAGCTCGGCAAAACCCCGACCATGTTGTGTCACAACCCAAAATGTGAAAAGTGCAACGATTAGTTAATATATATTTTTTCGCTGATACAACCTCCCGAACAATGAGTTGATCGGGAGGTTGTATCAGAGTATCAAAAAGATATACCAAAAAAATGTGCACAAAAACTTTGATTGAACAGAAATCTAACATTAAACAACCACAATCACAGCTTTAGCAAACGCGCTCAAACAAAATTTGTGTTTGAATAATTATATAAAGCCGTTATGAGGTTTTATATAATTATGAGTTAAATTTTGTTTGCAAGAGCGTTCTAAGTGCGGAAATCCGAGAACACGCTGGGGTTCGGGGCATGCGTAGCCCCGATAGTTTTTGTTACTTTTTGCTATCAAAAAGTAAAGAGACAGACATTGCGGCGATGTCGTAAGAAATATATTCACATAACATTATTATAACAAATACAACCTCCCGAACAATGAGTTGATCGGGAGGTTGTATTTTGCATTACTTTGTCTAAAAAGATGAAAAAGATAATTCCATAAAATAATTTGGAAAAATTTTACATTTGCTATTGCATTTACTGGAAATATATGGTAATATATCGGTAGGAGCTAACAATATGTAGTATATGGTATAGCTTAAAACAGAAAATATTGTGGAGAAATGTAAAATGGAACAGAAATTGAGAATGTTGATGACCGACCCCGGCAGAGAGCTTTCAAGGACAGATGAGGATATGTTTCGACGTGAGGGTGTTGAACTGTCGCTCTGTGAAAAAAACGGTAAAATTGTGCTTGAGATGTTACAGAACAAAAGTTTCGATGTTGTGATTCTCGACGCGTTTATGGTGGAGCTGGACGCCATTGCGGTCAAAAAGCGCTATGAATCGGAATCTCACCGACCAATTACATTTTATGTTACCGGCAGTTTTGTCAACGACAGTGCCGAGCGAGAGATCATGAATGCGGGTTTTGCCTACTATTTTCTAAAACCGTTTGGCATGGATGTGCTAATCGACAGGGTTAAAAGCTCACAGCGACAAAAATTGAACGGATTACCCAAAAAGGGTGGCACCAGTGACGAGGAGATGATAACCGATATGTTACACCAGATAGGCGTGCCGGCACATATCCGCGGCTATCAATTCCTACGCGATGCCATCATGATGGTGACCGACGATCAAGAACTTATCGGATGTGTTACAAAACAACTCTATCCTTCCATCGGTAAAAAGAACAATACCACCGCCTCACGTGTGGAGCGTGCAATCCGTCACGCAATCGAGATTGCATGGGACAGGGGAGATGTGGAACTGCTCAACAGCTATTTTGGTTATACCATACACAACCTGCGCGGAAAACCCACTAACTCGGAGTTTATTGCGATGTTGTCCGATAAGATGAGGTTACATAAAAAACATGTGTTAGCTATGCAATAGCATCTCTTTTAATGTTTGACAAAACAAAATAATATGTGTATAATTAATAAAGGACAACACCACTTTGCGGCAGGTCTGCGGTGTGGTGTTCTCTTTTACGAAAAATTATGGTGAAAATATGCTTTCTTTTAACCCGATAGATGCCGATAATGCCCCTCTGCTCAAACAGTATCTCGACAAAACACCCTACGGTGCTTGTGAGTACACAGTAGCGTCTTTGTTCATGTGGAGCAAAACACTCAATTCCGAGGTGGCATTTCATGACGGATGTGCCTTTATGCGTGTCGCCCACGAGACGGGTCATGAGTATCTACTGCCGATCGGTCGACCATTGTATGAGGCTCTCGACATCTTTTGCGAACAGATGCACGGGAAATGTTGTGAGGTTACCTTTATCTGTATCCCTCCCGAGTATAAAGACATGATGCAAGCGCGCTTTACAAATGCCGACATGAACTATCGCCGCAAGTGGAGTGACTATATCTATAACGCCGATGAGATAAAACAGCTCGCCGGGCGCAAATATGGTGGTCAACGCAACCATATTAACCGTTTTATAAAAGAAAACCCAAATCATGAGGTTCACCTTGTGAACGAGGGCAACATCTCGCGTGTTATCGATTTTTTGAAGTATTTTACCGAGAACGACACACGGGAAAAGCCCCCATCTTTCTATGCTGAATACGAGGCGGCGCTGTTGGTGCTTAACAACTTCAAACATCTCGACATGGATGGTATTTTTGTGACGATCGATGGTGAGATGGTGAGCTTTGCAGTCGGTGAGGTGGTGCACGACACCCTGTTTGTGCACATAGAAAAAGCGGACATGAACTACCACGGAAGTTATCCTTTTATCGTGCGTGAGTTTGCGCGGCACTTTGCGATAAACGAGGTTATCTATATCAATCGAGAGGACGACAGCGACGACGAGGGACTGCGCAAATCCAAACTCTCCTATCATCCGGTGAGAATGTTGGACAAATATTTTTGCAGAATATCAACCGAAAATAAATAAGATGAAACAGTTTAGTGAGATACCGGAAAGTGTCAAGAGTGGCATAAAATATGTCATGTGCGACATTGACGACACCATAACCACCGACGGCAGGTTGACGGCGGCGGCATACGGTGCGCTTTGGCGTCTTAACGATGCCGGCTATCGTGTGATTCCGGTGACCGGTCGCCCTGCCGGTTGGTGTGACCTTATCGTTCGTCAATGGCCGGTAGAGGCGGTGGTGGGTGAGAACGGTGCGTTTGTGTTTTATATGCAAGATGGACTGCGAAAGACCTTTACCCATCCTGAGGTTACAAACGGCGATATAAGCTCTCGTCTTGCGGCGCTTGAAAAGGCCTGTCTTAAAGAGGTGCCGGGATGTCGTGTCGCAAAGGATCAATTTTCGCGCATATATGATCTCGCGATAGACTTTTGTGAGGAACCGCCCCATCTCGGGTTGGATGCCGCCGAGCGAATAAAGAACGTCTGCACCGCCCACGGCGCTGTAGCAAAGATAAGCTCCATTCATGTCAACGCCTGGTTTGGTGAGTATGACAAGCTCTCCATGTCAAGATTATTTTTAAAGGAAATTCACGGTGAGGAGGACATCAAGGACAAGGTGCTATACTTCGGTGATTCGCCTAACGACGAGCCGATGTTCGCATACTTTCCCCACTCCTGCGCCGTCGCCAACATAAAACCGTTTTTAAAAACCCTTACCCACCACCCGTCATATATTGCACGATATGAGAGCGGAGAGGGGTTTGCGGATTGCATTGATATTTTGTTAGCTAAAACCTAAGAGCTGATAGTCGTGTTATAAAGGAGTTTGCTATGATCAAAATCTACAACTACACCGACTTTAAATCCGCTATGCGGAGCTGTGGTTTTTCCATGGGTGGCTCTAACAGTGATGGCATCTTTTCCCTAATCGGTTGGGGTTGGAAAGAGACGGCACCCTACGACACTCTTTTTTTTTTTCATACGGGGTACACCGAGATCTACACGTGGGAGTGGCGAATCAGGGTTTTAAATGAGCAGTCCGACATAGCCTATGCCAAATTATTTTTTAAAAAGAGCGGCTACATCACCAAGGAGTGGTATCCCTTTTTTTTGGCGGCAAGGCGAGGGGATACCGACCTACACGAAGACTATGCCGATGGCAATATCAGCAGCTACGCAAAACAAATATACGACCTTTTGAGCGAAAAGGGCGCGCTGCCGACTCATGCAATAAAAAAGTTGTTGGATGTCCCTAAGGCTGACAATTCAAAATACGAGCGAGCTATAGTCGAGCTACAGATGAAGATGTACATCACCATGTGCGGTGCGGCGCAAAAACGCAACAGGTACGGCGAGGAGTACGGTTGGTCGTCCGGTATGTTCTGTCGGGTGGAGGATTATTGGGGTCAGGAGGTTTTTGACAAGGCAAGGGAGATATCCACAGGTAAAGCAATAGAGAAAATCACACAGCAGATATACAAACTCAACCCCGATGCCGATCAAAAAAATATAATCAAATTTATCTGCAAGGTATAAAATGTCTATACATACACTTGAGTATAACGGCAGGACAATCAGCTATGAACTTGTCCGCAAACGTGTTAAGAATATCAACCTACGTATTCGCCCCGACGGCAGTATCACGGTGTCGGCAGGGGAACGTGTGCCTATAAAAAGGGTACAGGAGTTTATTCTTTCCAAGGCGCAATATATAGTCCACCATCTCGATAACTTCCAAAAAACACAAAAAAACACACCACTTCGTCTTGAAAACGCAGAGGTGTTTCCCTTTCTTGGAGAAAATCGGAACATTACGGTTAAAAACGAGCGGTGTGAAAGAGTCTATCTTGACGGCGATAATCTATGTATCTGCACCGCCACCCCCGATGATTATGAGATAAAGGCACGTCTTTTAGCGGATTTCTTGACCGAACAGTGCGCAGAGGTGTTTACGAAAATCGCACGGGAGATATTCCCGCTCTTATCCGATTACAACCTTAAAACACCGACGCTCAAAGCCAAAAGCATGTCGTCACGCTGGGGCTCCTGTTCGCCGTCGCGCGCCGCTATTACGCTTAACAAAAGGCTGATATTTGCCCCGATTTGCTGTATCGAGTATGTGGTGCTCCATGAGTTTTGTCACCTTGAACACGCCGACCATTCAAAGCGGTTTTATGCCATGCTATCCTCCTTTATGCCGGATTATAAAGAGCGTCGGCATATGTTGCGGATGATGAATGATGAGGAGATATTTTATGTTTATTTGTAATATCACACAAAATTCACAATTTTATTTGCAAACAAAAAAATCAACTGGTATAATTAGATAAAACAAATCTTTTTAAAAGGGGTAAATCTATGGATACTAAAAAGAAAAAGACCGGTGGCGGTCTGCACCCGTTAATCCTTATCGCCGCCATCGGCGTGGTTGCTATGGTGTTGACCTACATAATCCCTGCCGGCTCGTTTGAGCGCGCCGTCGACCCGGTCACGGGACGGGAGAGTGTTGTCGCGGACAGCTTTGAGTTTATAGAACGCACACCGGTCAGCCCATGGGATTTTCTACAGTCATTCCATAAGGGTGTTATCGGTGCGGCGAGCATATCAGGATTTTTGCTGCTTATCGGCGGCGGCTTCGGCGTTGTCAACAAGACCGGCGCTATTGAGGCGCTGATGGCGAAGATTATTGTCAAGTTTAAATCAGGTCGCGGACAGGAGGTGCTGATATTCCTCCTGCTCACCTTCTTTGCGTTATGTGCCGCTATCTTTGGAATGTCGATGGAGTCGCTGGTTTTTGCGCCCTTTTTAATCAGCCTGATGATTGCGCTGAAATACGACGCGCTGGTCGGTATCGCTATACCGGTTATCGGCACCAATATAGGCTACGGCGCGGCGTTTATCAACCCGTTCAACCTCGGCATTGCGCAGGAGATTGCGCAGATACCGTACCTGT
Organism: uncultured Oscillospiraceae bacterium; assembly: GCA_964371365.1. Classification (GTDB taxonomy): domain Bacteria; phylum Bacillota; class Clostridia; order Oscillospirales; family Ruminococcaceae; genus CAYJBH01. The sequence goes on along the minus strand of CAYJMO010000053.1, from coordinate 8,926 downwards.
CCGGCATGTGGTTCCGTGTTATATTTTTTATTATCGCACTTTGTATCGCAGGCGCATTTTTAATAAGCTATGCAAGAAAGGTCAAAAAAGAGCCGGAAAAGTCACTGACCTTCGGCATAAAATACAGCTTTGAAAATATCAAAGATCCGGAAAAGGTGGTCATGTCAGGCCGTCACAAGGCAGTTTTGGTGGTTTTTGCCCTGTCTATAGCACTGCTTATCATCGGCGCAATGTTCTTTAGCTTTTTCATGACCCAAAGTGCCACCGTATTCCTGATAATGGGTGTCGTCGCCGGCATAGTCTACGGCATGAGGGCGAGCGACATAGCCTCCGCCTTTGTGGAGGGAGCAAAGGAGATGGTGCTTGCAGCACTGCTGGTATCCTTTGCTAACACCATCGTCGTGGTGCTGAATTCCGGTATGATTATGGACACAATTATCTACTATTCCACCCTGCCACTCCTGTCGGTCTCGACCGAGATATCCGCAGGACTCATGGTGCTGGTGCAGACCTTTATCAACATGTTTATCAACTCCGGTTCCGGACAGGCGGTTGTCGCCATGCCGTTGATGGTGCCCATCGCCGACATCCTCGGGGTAGGTCGTCAGACGGCGGTGCTCGCCTATCAGATAGGAGACGGTTTTTCCAACATGTTCTGGTTCACCTCCGGTCTTCTGATGAGCGGTCTTGGCATGTTAAAGCTTAGCTATGTCAGTTGGCTGAAATTTATCGGCAAGATATTTGCCTCGCTGTTGTTGCTCGGCATAGTCGCGGTGGTGATAGCGCAGGTCATCGGCCTTGCTTAATCCCCTGAACGTGCAAGACCTATTATCGCACCGACACTGCCGGATATAAAGTCACGATAGAGCGAGAGTGTTATGATGGTGTTGTTTCCCTCTGCCACAATACCGCTGAAATATCGCACCGTTATCATTATTAAAAGACAAAACAGACAGACCGATGTTAGTATTATCACCTGTAGATTGTATTGTATTTTCGGTTGAGGTGCGCTTTTCTGCGAGGCGCCGACATTCTGTACAACATCACTCGGAACAAGCGGCTCGCCATATTCCGATACTAACGATGCCTGTGGTTGTGTTGCGGTAGCATCGGCGGAAAAACCTATCTTTCTTGGCTCGTCCGTGATATTGCTTTGCATTTTTTCCGACTTTTTTATAGCCGAAGAGCTCATGAAGAAACCAAAGATAGAGCTCATCGTCGTGCGAAAGACGGTGTCTAACTGATCAAGCGAAACGGAACCCGCCCCCTTTAAAAATATCAGGATTGCCGATTGTATAAGTAAAACGGCAAAGATAATAAAGAGGCTGATATTTGCAACATTTCTATTCTTTTTCTGAATAAATCTTTTTAATCTACCCATCTCCGTGCTCCTCTATAAATAATGCCTGCTGATTTTGTCTAACATTTCAGCAGGCATTTTTTGTGTGTTTTCACCTTGTGTTCTATTCCGGTGTTTCGGTGGTCGATTGATCGTAGATCATTTGAGCTAACTCGACGGTATCCTCCATCTTCATGCTTATCAGCATCTGATTTTTAATAACGTCGCGTAGCATCTTTTTTGCCGCTGTGTTGACCGCGATGATATCATCGAGAGAGGCGGCACCTTCGGCGGTCTCAAGGGTACCGAGAGCAAACTGGATTTTTTCTGCCTCCGCGTTCAAAATGTGTGCGAGACTGAGCTCCTCCATACCTATAGAGGACAGAATGATGTTGATCGAGTCCTGCGTAGTGATGTTGATTGAGGGATCTAAGTTCGGAATTGTTGGCATTGACATGGTAAAATCTCCTTCGATGATTGTATAGTCAATTAATTGACTATCTTTATGTATCAATGGGGTTGCTTAGTTAGGCAACCCCATTAATTCAACAAAGGGGTAGTTGCTATGTTATACGATTAACCTTGAGCTACCGGCTCTTCTACTGCCGGAGCGGCTACCGGAGTGGGTTCAACGGGAGTCTCGTTGTTTTTAGCGAATACCATTTCCGCCAGCTCGACGGTATCTTCCATCTTCATGCCTATCAGCATCTGGTTTTTGATAACGTCACGGAGCATTTTTTTTGCTGTGTTGTTGACTGTTATGATGTCCTCTAAGCTTGCGGCGCCATTCGAGGTCTCAAGGGTTCCGAGGGCAAATTGGATCTTCTCCGCCTCTGCGTTGACGATGTGTGCAAGGCTTAGTTCCTCCATACCTATGGAAGAAAGGATTATATTTATCGAATCATCTCTTGTGATGTTGATGGAAGGATCGATGGTTGGGATGGTTGGCATTGACATAATATGTCTCCTTGTTAGTTTGTTTGCGTATTACATACTATGTCGTCATCCCTCTTTGTGTTACAACTTTAAATTCTTTTTAATATAGGACGATATTCCCTCGGCGCCGGAACAGAACATCTCGTGGGAGTAGGCAAGGTCGCCCTGCATCTCTCGCAGTTGTTCGGTGAGGGTGTTCTCTGATTTTAAAAGCTCTTGCCTACGTGTATCGAGTTGCCTGCCCAGCGCTATCATCTGCGGTTTTTTGCCCTCCCAGTTGGGGGATAGGCGAAAACGATTTCCCATCTCACTCGCCGTTTTTGAGAACTGCATTATCTCGCCGGTGAGCTTTTTCTCCTCATCAAACAGGGACTTCATGTCCTTTAATAGCACCGAGTGTTTGTCCACCGTTTCGGAAAGTGCGGTGAATATGCGTGAAAAGGATTTGTCGTTCAAAATACCGGGGAGACGCTCTTGCAACTCCTTTAATATATCCATCTCACGAACTACCTTTAATATTTCTTCTGCCGTCTCACCGAAATCGTCAAACTTTGGGTTGAAATTGGTGCGTTGCAATCGTTCGATATTCTCGTATAGCGTGGCGATTTCATCCGGCAGTGTCTTTGCCATGTCTTTTTTCTTTTCCTGCTGTGCTATGGGTGTCGCCTCTTTTTCTTTCCTTTTAAAGATACTTGATAATATACTCATCTCGCTAACCGCTCCTTGTCTTATTCTTTTGATATATTATATGTAAAACAAAAATTTAGTGTTAATATTTAAGACAAAAACATACTATATAGGTGAATAGTGTTTTTATGAAAGGCGTTATAAATATGGCTACAATATTAATCCAATCAGATAGAGCGAGCGTTAATTACGAGACTAAATTCAACCTTACACTCGACGCCTCGCTTAGTGGAGTGCAGGGGGCAATCGAAAATGCCGAGATTCGGGTGTTTTTCCCGGACTACATCGAAACATCACTCGGCAGTTACGCATCACCGATAAAAACGGTTCAGGAGATTGAAGGCTCAGGCGGTAGAACAGTGGTGTTCGGTCTCGGTGCCATCGAGGATCTCGGTATAGCGGTTCGAATAGACGTCAATGCCGGCTTTGCAACAACGACATCGAATAATACCACCTTTGAGTGTGAGGCAGAATTATATATTAACGGCGTAAAGACGACCTCTTCGGTGGTTAACATCACCCTTGTCGCAATCGCGGAGTATGTTATAACCAAAGAGATAATTCTACCCTCGTCCGCCCCATCTCCCGGCAGTGAGATCTATTATCGCGTCACCTTTGAGAACATCGGTGATCTCGGTGTGACGGTACAAAACCTACGATTTGAATGCACCGGTAATGATTATATTACATTAGATGATACATATGCGGTGATCGGTTATGACAAATCCTCCCGTTTTGAGGACAAATCGATGGACGGTGTGCTCGGTGTAATTGAAAACAACATGCTGATCTTTGATCTTTCCTCATATAAAGGGCAAAAGTATCAACTTATATACAGGGCGAACGTCTCGCTGGAGGTGGCTATAGGTGCCGAGCTCTTTACCACCGTGCTCTTCCGTATTAACTCGGTGGAGATGGGCAGTGAGCAGAATGTCTTCACCACCGCCGATGCTCTGTACGACCCGAAATTAACACTGTACGGTCCGGACTATACCCTGCCGAGCGAATACATCTGCTACCGCGCACGGGTGGAAAATGCCGGCAACAGAATAATAAATCTGCCGGAGATGCAGTTGATTATCCCTGATGAGGTTAGATGTTATCGCTTTACCACCGGATCATTTTATATAGGTGCAATAAAAGAAAACATTTCCATGCAGTACACCATCGAGTATGAGACCTCAAACAACACAATCGGTGTTCTCGGTCCATATAATACCGACTCCAACAGCACGGTAAATACCGACAGTTTTTTAGGCGCGGGAGAGTATTTAATCTCACTTCGCTGGGTATTCCCATCGCTCGGAATCGGGGTGAGAAGTCGTAGCAACTGCACGCTCTACGGCATTGTAGAGGGGAGTACTCCGGTACCATCCGAGATATCCTGTCGTCTGGATCTTGACTATCAGATTGACGGTGCAGATCAAAATCTATTAAAACTAAAGTCCACCATTGTAGATGATGTATGTGTACTGCGACCGAGATTATCCTCCGATATAGGCGGCAGGAACGACATAAAACCGAGCGATACCATAAGATACAACCTCAACATCGCCTGCATTCATTCCCGCCTTGAAAATCCTGTACTGGCAGTGTTGATTCCAAAGGAGTTGACCTATTCAGGCGGTCTTGACATACGCTTTAACGACATATTTGGCAGTATATCACCGCCTATTCCCCCTGTCGAGATGGTGGAGAATTTCACGAGCGAAGGTGAGACACTGATTAAGTTTAGTTTTGTGGGGGCGTATGCCTATTCTTTTAGACAGCTTGCGGTGATAAACATCGCCATTGATGCGACGGTCAAGTATGATGCCCTCGGCGGCATTTCGGCATTTGGGGTGCTCGGTTGCGCTGACAGTGTCGGTGTGCCTGCGTCGGGATATGATATATACCTTGATGAGTATAGCATCGCTCCTCCGTCTGTATCGGGTGAACTCTGCAAGAGCAACACCGTGTCCGGCACCGTAATATTTTTTGTCAGCGTATCGTCCAACAAGTTGATTATGGGTGCGCTGGACGAGGTTTATATTGAGGAGCCGGCGGTCGGCAGAACCTATGACGGCGGTAAACTGCGGTATAAAATAACAATAAAAAACACCGGCAACGCCGAGCTTATTAATCCCGAGGTGGTGGATATTCTGCCCTATGTCGGGGATACAGGGGTTATCCTGACCGGCTCCGCTCGAAAAAGTGAGTTTGCGGTCTACACCATCAGCGATGTGAGTGCAAAAATACTTCCCGAGAACTCCGAGGTAGGTATTAAAATCCACTACTCCCCCTCCATCAATCCGGTGCGTTTCGGTGGGAACTTCAACACGATCGGTGTGGACAACAACTGGAACATCAATCCACCGGATGATATAACGACACTGCGAGCTTTTCGTGTGAAGGTAGAAAACACCACACTCAAACCGGCTCAATCTCTCGTGATAGATGTCAACGCAATAGTGCCTGTTGGGGTTTTAGAGGAGAAAATTGCATGGAATTCCTTTGCGGCAAACGTGTCCTACATTGACGAGCAGGGTGCAGTGCAACAACTGCTCGCCGTCGAGCCGGAAAAGGTTGGCATAAAGATTGACGAGCCGGAGGAGGGCACGGTACGAATCGGGGGCATAGTGTTCCTCGACAGTGACGGCGACGGCTTTTTTAAGGAGGGTGATGAACAGATAAACGACACCGGCGTAGCACTTTTAGACGAGGAGCTACGTGTTGTGGACGCAGTTTTTACCGCACCGGACGCAGACGGAGTTGCCGGGCGATTTTTATTCTCAAACATCCCGTCCGGAAAATATTATCTGAGATTTTTCATCGATAATCGTCTGTATAGGTTTACAACAACACAGCTTGGATTGCCGAAGGGGAGCAGGGCGGATAAGCGGAGTGGCATGACCGATATCATAGACACCGACATAAATGGTTCGGCAACAGACATCTTTGCCGGTCTTGTAAACAGGGATTTTATAAGCATCAAGGATGTTATCCGTGTCAATAAAAGTGCACGCGGTGTGGTACGAGACGTTGTGAAAAATCAGATGTTGTTGGTGATGAAACAGGAGGAACTGTCCGAGTTGTTATAGAATTGAAAATTTTTGTTGAAAAATGTCCTATTATATGTTAAAATTACTCTGTAAACGTATATTTAGGAATAGTGCTTATGCAACCGTCAGTATTATACATAGGTCATGGTAGCCTTAGATTTACCGCCAAGAACGGAACTGTTGTCTATGTCGACCCGTTTTTCCCGGGGGATTACAGTGCGCCTGCCGACCTGATTTTGCTTACCCATAACCGGCCGGGCGGCGTCGATCTCTCGCTTGTCACACAAAAAGAGGAGTGCCTTGTCGTCACACCGGAGGATGCGGTTAACGAGGGCGGATACAACATCTTCGGCTTTAAAGGAGTTGTTGTTAACTCGTATGAAACGCTTAATGATCAAAAGGTTAGAACGCTCGGCGCCGGCTATATGTTGCTACTCGGTAACGGCATAAAGGTCTACTGTGCCGGTGATACCGTCAAGACCACCGACATGGAAAAGGAGCTGTCTTTACTTGCCATCGACTATGCATTTTTACCTATAGACGGCGAGACGACCATGTCTCCATCCGAGGCGGCGGAGTGTGCCGAGGTGATGGAGGTGTCCTATGCAATCCCTATTCATAACGACTACTCGGTGCTTAAAACATTAACATACTCCGCTAAAGGGGTTGAAGAATTCTGTTTTGAAAATAAGATAGTGTTAAAATACGGCGAGTCGCTCGAACTGGAACGATTTGACCCGTTCTCGGAATTTTAATTTAAGAAAGGATTAATCATGAAGAAGTTTAAAAAGGTTGTACTCGCCTACTCCGGCGGCCTTGACACCTCGGTAATAATACCGTGGCTAAAGGAGAACTATGACAACTGTGAGGTCATAGCTGTATCCGGCGACGTCGGTCAGGGTACCGAGCTCGATGGTCTGGAAGAAAAGGCGATTGCCACCGGCGCATCAAAACTTTATATAGAAGATTTAAAACAGGAGTTTGTGGAGGATTTTATCTTCCCAACGCTTAAAGCCGGTGCGGTCTATGAGGGTCGCTATCTGCTCGGCACCTCCTTTGCACGCCCCATTATCGCAAAGCGCATTGTCGAGATTGCCCTCGCCGAGGGTGCCGATGCAATCGCACACGGCTGTACCGGCAAGGGTAACGATCAGGTTCGTTTCGAGCTTACCATCAAGGCGTTTGCCCCCGACATGGGTATCATTGCCCCTTGGCGCACATGGGAATTTAAAAGCCGTGACGACGAGATTGACTATGCGGAAAAACACAACATACCGCTAAAAATCAACCGCGAAACCAACTACTCAAAGGACAAAAACCTCTGGCATCTATCCCATGAGGGTATGGACTTAGAGGATCCGGCAAACGAGCCGATGTTTGACAAAATTTTGGAGATGGGTGTCTCACCGGAGAAAGCTCCCGACAAGCCAACCTACATCACAGTAGGCTTTGAGCAGGGTGTGCCGGTCTCGGTTGACGGGCAAAAATTAGGCTCTGTCGAGCTTATCGAAAAGCTCAACGAGGTTGGCGGTGCCAACGGTATCGGCATTGAGGACATTGTGGAAAACCGCTTAGTCGGCATGAAGTCTCGCGGCGTGTACGAGACACCGGGTGGCAGTATTTTATACCGTGCACACGAGGCGCTCGAGACCCTTTGTCTTGACAAGGCGACACAGCATTATAAGATGTTAGTAGCCCAAAAATTTGCCGAGATAGTCTATGATGGTCAATGGTTCACCCCTCTGCGTGAGGCACTGTCCGCATTTGTGGACAAAACACAGGAGACGGTCACCGGCGAGGTTAAACTTAAACTCTACAAGGGCAACATGATCCTTTCCGCCGTAACCAGCCCCTACACCCTCTACGACGAGGAGGTAGCAACCTTTGGCGAGGAAGAGGTCTATAATCAGCAGGATTCCGAGGGCTTCATCAACCTCTTTGGTCTACCGCTACAGGTCAAGGCTCGCCTTGATGCTAAGAGAAACAAAATATAAAGGTATATTAACATGAAACTATGGGCAGGGCGCACCGACGGCGATGTCGACAAGCGTCTCAACGACTTTAACTCCTCACTCCCGTTTGACTGCCGTCTTTATCGGCAGGACATCGAGGGTTCGCTCGCCCATGCTTCGATGCTCTGTGAATGTGGGATAATCTCGACGACCGATCATGAAGCGATAAAAAACGGTCTTAACGGCATATTAAAAGATATCGAAAACGGCGTTTTGAGCTTTGAGAGCGACGCCGAGGATATCCACATGTTTATCGAGGCGGAGCTGACCACACGCGTCGGCGATGCCGGCAAACGACTGCACACATCGAGGAGCCGAAACGATCAGGTCGCTGTTGATCTGCGACTTTATCTGCGCGGTGAGGTGGAACGCACCGTTGATAAGTTGTCGGAACTGATAGAGATACTGCACGACACGGCAGGGGCGAATCTCGCCACCGTAATGCCGGGCTACACCCATCTTCAGCGTGCACAGCCCATTACCTTTGCACACCATATGAGCGCATATTGCTATATGTTCCTGCGTGACATCGGCAGACTGCGCGACTGCAACAAACGTATGAACGAATGTCCGCTCGGCAGTGGGGCATTGGCGAGTAGCGGTTATCCTATCAACCGTCATATGACCGCCGAACTGCTCGGCTTTGACCGTCCTTGTAGCAACAGCCTCGACGGTGTATCTGATAGGGATTATTGCATCGAACTATGCTCTGCGCTGAGTCTCATCATGGTTCACCTCTCTCGTTTTTGTGAGGAGGTTATCCTCTGGTGTTCCCACGAGTTTGCCTTTGTGGAACTGAGCGATAAGTTTTCCACCGGTTCGTCCATTATGCCTCAAAAGAAAAACCCCGACATAGCGGAGTTGGTACGTGGCAAGAGTGGTCGTGGGTTCGGTGACCTTAACTCGCGCCT
>CAYJMO010000052.1:0-16241 GCA_964371365.1 uncultured Oscillospiraceae bacterium | reverse complement strand
TATTGCTGGTGGAGCAGAACGCACGAATGGCGCTATCTATCGCAAATAAGGCATATGTGTTAGAGACGGGCAAGATTGTAGACAGTGGCACCGGTGCTGAACTTTTAGCGAGCGACACCATTAAAAAAGCGTATCTTGGCGGTTAAACTATCATTTAGAGAAAGGACAAGGATATGGATCACAAAGCAGAATTCAAACAAAGAGCAAAAGATCTTGTGGCGAAGATGACCCTTGCGGAAAAACTGTCCCAGATGAAATATGACGCACCGGCTATCGAGCGTCTCGGTGTGCCTGCCTACAACTGGTGGAACGAGTGCTTGCACGGTGTTGCGCGCTCCGGTGCGGCGACGGTGTTCCCCCAGGCTATCAGCATGGCGGCGAGCTTTAACACGGAACTGATGAACGAGGTTGCCGTCGCAATTTCGGACGAGGCAAGGGCGAAGTACAATCGCTATCGTGAGATGGGCTACACCGACATATATCAAGGGCTTACCTACTGGTCACCCAACATCAACATCTTTCGTGACCCACGATGGGGCAGGGGACATGAAACCTACGGTGAAGATCCATATCTGACCGGCAGGATGGGAACCGCCTTTATTAAAGGGTTGCAGGAGGGAGATGACCCCAAATATCGTAAGTTGGATGCAACCATCAAGCACTATGCCGTCCACAGCGGTCCCGAGGCGGACCGACATTCCTTTGATGCCATTGTAGACGAGAAAGATCTGTACGAGACCTACCTATGGGCGTTCAAATACTGCATCGACAACGCCGACCCCTCCTCCGTAATGGGCGCATACAACAGAATTAACGGTGAAGCGGCGTGCGCAAGTGAGACTTATTTAAAGGGTGTATTATACGGTGAGTTCGGCTTTGACGGCTATGTAGTGTCGGACTGCGGTGCTATCTGCGACATCAATGAACACCACAAGATAACCGCGAATGCCGCCGAGAGCTCTGCAATTGCGGTCAAAAACGGTTGTCAACTCAACTGTGGCTCGGCATACGTCTGGCTTAAAACCTCGGTAGCCGCCGGACTGTTGGACGAGGAGACGGTCACCGAGGCGGTGGAGCGCCTATTTACCGCTCGATATAGACTTGGTATGTTCGACAATGACTGTGTCTATGATAAAATCCCCTACGATGTGGTGGAGTGCAAAAAACACCGTGAAATCAGCCTGCAGATGGCACGCGAGGGCATAGTAATGCTGAAAAATGACGGCATTCTTCCGCTCAAAGGCAGTGAGAAGATAGCGGTTATAGGGCCACTCGCAGACGACAAGCTGGTATTGCTCGCCAACTACAGCGGTATGCCGTCCGACTACACCACCCTTTTAAAGGGCATTAAGTCGAGATCGGACAGTGTGCAGTATGCCGTGGGTTGTCATCTGTATAAAGATGTGCTGGGCGCATACGAGGAAAAGCCGATGAATGAGGCAATCCTTGCCGCAAAAAATGCCGACGTGGTTATCTTCTGCCTCGGTCTCAACGCCACCATGGAGGGGGAAGAGGGCGACGGATTCAACGGTGACGACGGCGGTGATAAGAAGAATATCGAGTTCCCAAAATCACAGATGGATCTGTATAACGAGATCACAAAGCTCGGAAAACCGATGATCTTCACCTCCATTGCCGGCAGTTGCATGAACTTGACAAAGCAGGATGCCGAGTGCAATGCCATTTTACAGTGCTTTTATCCCGGAGCGGAGGCAGGCACAGCGTTTGCCGAGATACTGTTCGGAGATGTCAGCCCGAGCGGTCGTCTGCCGGTAACCTTTTATAAAAACACCGATGAGTTGCCACCTTTTGATGACTATAGCATGGAAAATCGCACCTATAAATTCTTTAAAGGTGAGCCACTTTATACGTTTGGTCATGGGCTTAGCTATGCAAACATAGACGAGAGCTGGACAGATGAGAACACTGCGGTCATCACAAACAACAGTTCTGTCGATACGCTCTATTCGGTGCTTAAATATGAGTATATCCCCCACAAAAATCTTTGTGGATTCAAAAAGGTTCTTGTAAAGGGGAATAGTACATTAACCGTTAAATTTTAATAAATAACTGGACGAAATGCGATTTATATGTTAAAATATAGTCAAATATAACGATGGTAGACAAACGTTGTTATAATTCATACAACATTGAAGGGAGTTTTAGTATGATCTATTCACATGAAGTTGAAAACATGTGTACAGTCGCCCAGGGCGTAAAGCACGGCGCTGCACCGATTCCACAGGAGGCGAAATGGGTAAAATCCAAGCAGGTTACCGACATTTCCGGTCTCACCCACGGTGTGGGCTGGTGCGCACCGCAACAGGGTGCATGTAAGTTGACCCTCAACGTTAAGGAGGGTATTATTCAGGAGGCATTGATCGAGACCATCGGCTGTTCCGGTATGACCCACTCCGCCGCGATGGCATCGGAAATTCTGCCCGGGCTAACAGTGTTAGAGGCACTTAACACCGACCTCGTCTGCGACGCTATTAACACCGCCATGAGAGAGCTGTTTTTACAGATTGCTTACGGCAGGACACAGAGTGCATTCTCGGAAGACGGTCTGCCTATCGGTGCGGGTCTTGAGGATCTTGGTAAAGGTCTGCGTTCCCAGGTTGGCACTATGTACGGTACGCTGAAAAAAGGCCCGAGATACCTTGAAATGGCGGAGGGTTATGTGACCGGAATTGCACTTGATGAGGAGGGTATGATCATCGGATACCAGTTCGTCAGCCTCGGCAAGATGACCGACTTTATTCAAAAGGGTGACGATCCCACCACCGCATGGGAAAAGGCAAAAGGTCAATACGGACGTGTCGATGATGCCGTGAAGATTATCGACCCGAGACATGAATAGTTAAAGGAAAGGAGAGTATAATCATGGCATTATTTGAATCATATGAAAGACGCATAAAGCAGATTAACGAGACACTCGCCACCTACGGAATCGCCTCTATTGAGGAGGCGGAGAAGATTACAAAGGACGCAGGGCTTGATGTTTATAAGATGGTGGAGAATATCCAACCCATCTGTTTCGAGAATGCAAAGTGGGCATATATAGTCGGTGCCGCAATTGCAATCAAAAAAGGATGTAAGCGTGCCGCCGATGCCGCCGCTGCTATCGGTGAGGGTCTACAGGCGTTTTGTATCCCCGGCTCTGTCGCCGACCAACGCTTGGTGGGTATTGGACACGGTAACCTCGGCAAAATGTTACTTGAAGAGAGCACCGAGTGTTTTTGCTTCCTTGCGGGGCATGAGTCCTTCGCCGCGGCGGAGGGTGCTATCGGCATCGCCGAAAAAGCGAATAAAGTACGCAAAAATCCCCTGCGCGTTATCCTTAACGGTCTTGGCAAGGACGCGGCTCAGGTTATTTCACGCATCAACGGTTTTACCTTTGTTGAGACAAAGATGGACTACTCCACCGGCAAGGTTGAGGAAGTTTTCCGTAAATCCTATTCCAGCGGTTTGCGCTCTAAAGTTAACTGCTACGGTGTTGACGATGTGACGGAAGGTGTTGCGGTCATGTGGAAAGAGGGTGTCGATGTCTCCATCACCGGAAACTCTACCAACCCAACCCGTTTCCAACATCCGGTCGCCGGAACATACAAAAAAGAGACTAACGAGAAGGGTAAAGCTTACTTCTCGGTCGCCTCAGGCGGTGGTACCGGACGTACCCTGCACCCCGACAACATGGCGGCAGGTCCTGCCTCCTACGGCATGACCGACACGATGGGTCGTATGCACTCGGATGCTCAGTTCGCAGGCTCCTCCTCCGTTCCGGCTCACGTCGAGATGATGGGACTTATCGGTGCCGGCAACAACCCAATGGTCGGCATGACCGTTGCTGTCGCAGTTAGCTTGGAAGAAGCGGCAACAGCAGGTAAATTTTAGACTAAATTATCTTTTCGGGCGGTTCTATGTGACCGCCCGAATTTTTGTAATTAACCTATTGGCATGGCTGTAGGGGAGGGGCTCTGCTCCTTCCGACCATGCACTCATTCGAACCATCCGGACAGAGCAGAGCCCCGTCCCTACACATTCACCGTAAAATCGAAATTTATTTAAGGAAAGAAAAAATGATAAGACACGTAGTAATGTGGAAGCTCGCCACAACCGACCCCGAGACCAAGAAAGAGCAGATGAAAAAAATGAAGGATATGCTGGAGGCACTGGTAGGCAAGATCGAGGGGCTACAGCGTATGGAGGTTAACCCGAATATAAAGGAGGGTGGTTTTGACCTCTGTCTTTATTCGGAATATACCGACCGAGCCGCACTTGATTTTTATGCCACCCATCCATTACATAAAGAGTGCCAGCAATATATCCACGGCATAATCTCGGATCGTGGATTTTGTGATATGGAAATTTAATCACTACCACGACTAAAATGTAGAATAATCGCATATAATATCTTATAGTAGTAATATTATGAGGTGTTTATGAAAAACTATCTTAAAAACAACTGGCTCGGACTGTTAATATCGGTGGTGGGGATAGAACTTATCGGTGGACTTGCCGGTCTTTTGTCACGTGATTCGGCACAGGATTATCAATACTTTCAAAAACCACCCCTTTCACCGCCGTCGTCGCTTTTTGGTATAGTATGGCCTATTTTATACGCGTTGATGGGCATTGCTGTCTATCGAATATATAAAACACCACCGCAAAAAAAACGCAGCTATGGACTTGCTGTTTTTTGCTTGCAACTGCTGATAAACCTATCCTGGCCGGTTGTCTTTTTCACCTTCGGTCTTTTATGGCCGGCATTTTTTGTCATATTGTTACTAAATATTCTTGTAATTATAAATATAAAACAGTTTTACACACTTGATCGACCGGCAGGATTGATGATGTTGCCATATCTTGCATGGATATTATTTGCAGGTTATCTGAACTTGGGTATTGCTTTGTTGAATGGATAATAAAATAATTTTCAGAAATATATTTACTTTTTTATCAAAATATAGGATAATATATATTAAGAAATTAATAAAGGAAATATAATGATGAACACTCGCTCTACTTCTCCCAAGAAACACGGAAAATTGTCGGCACAGATTAATATTCTTATTGCCATCATGACAACCATAATCGTTACCGTAATGATAATCATCAGCGGTATAGTTACAGCAAACAATGTTAATTCTGAACTGACCGATCAATGTATAATCGGGACAAACCTACTTCAATACGAACTAAGCCTGCATGAGGTTGCCGCACTTGAAGATAAAACCGAGATTCTGGAGCGTTTAAAGGATATAACCGGTTGTGAGTTCACAATATTTAACGGCGATGTTCGTGAATTCACTACCATTATTTTTGATGGGGAGCGTGCCGTCGGCACAACCCTTGATCCATCCGTCGCTAATGTGGTGCTCAACGAAGGCAAATCCTATATTGGTGAGGCGATGATCTTAGGAGAAGAACACATCACCTCTTACATACCGTATTTGGATCAAAACGGGGAGATTGTCGGTGTGCTTTTCTCCGGTATTTCCGGTCACTCCAACGATAGTTCCATTAGTTTTGCACTCACTATATCCATGTTTGTGGGCATCGCTCTTATATTAATAGTTTGTATAATAGCGAGATTTATGATAGATAAAACCGTTGCAAAACCTCTTGCGGTGGTTATGGATGCCGCGCAAAATATCTCACAGGGTCATATGAATTTCGATCTCGATATTAATACAAATAACGAGATTGGTCTTTTGGCGCATTCCTTTAATGATATGAAGCACAACCTATCGAGTTTAAATGGTGCACTTGTCAGCCTGCTGGCTCAAATATCAAAAGGGGATTGGAATGTCAATATAACAAATTCTGAGATATATGTCGGTGATTGGAGTGAGTTGTATCGGGCGGTCAACGAGATGATAGGGGCGGTACGTGGTGCACTCTCACAGGTATCTACCTCCGCCGTTCAGATGTCGGCGAGCGTTCAACTTGTGTCGAGCGGTTCGCAGGCACTTGCAGAGGGCGCAATCGATCAGGCGAGCAGTGTCGACCGTCTTTCCGACAACCTGCGTGAGCTGACAGGAAAGGTTAACATCAATTCGGAAAATACAAAGAAGGTCAATGATATTGCGGTTATCTCAGGGCAGGTCACAACCGCTACCCTTGAGGATATGTCCCAGATGCTCGGCGCTATGCAGGAGATTTCGAGCACCTCTGAAAACATCGTCAAGGTGGTTAAGGTTATCGACGATATAGCCTTTCAGACCAACATTCTTGCACTTAATGCCGCGGTGGAGGCTGCTCGGGCAGGTGCCGCCGGCAAAGGGTTTGCGGTCGTTGCGGACGAGGTTCGCAATCTTGCGCAAAAATCGTCCGATGCGGTCAAAAATACAACTCAGCTTATCGACCATTCCATCAATGCAGTCGAGGTAGGTGTCGGAATAGCTCAAAAAACAAACGAATCTTTCGAAGACCTTGCCTCCAAGGTTCAGCAGATGGTCACAACAATAGATGAGATTGCTATGGCAACGCAGGAACAGGCGGAGGGAATTAAGGAGATATCGATGGGAATTGATGAGATATCAAAGGTAGTCCAGACCAATACTGCCACCAGTGAGGAGAGTGCCGCCGCCAGCGAAGAACTCGCCAACGAGGCGGATACACTGCACAATCTTGTTAGCAAATTTAGTCTTTAGTTCTAAAACATAGATTATACCCAATAAAAACCCGGTGACGAAATTTTCATTCATCACCGGGTTTTGTTTATTATGCAAGATATTTTTTAAGTGTCGCTCTCACCGCGCCTTTGCCGGCGATAAGCTCCTTGAACATGTCCTCTATCTTGTCCGACAATCCACATTCGACCAAATCTACCCCAAATATCTCCTTGTTTGAGAGGATATCTTTCAGCTCACCACCATATGCCTTGCCGAGATATAATCCGCTTAACTTACCCTGAAGTTCACTCAACAGTGGGTCGGGGCTGGGGGTGAATATATTGCCGTTGTCGTCCACTGCGAGCAGATATCGCATCCAACCGGCGAGGGCGAGCGGTATGTAAACAAGGTCGTTAACATTTAGCTCCTCGCTCGCTATGTAGGACTTTATCGTCTCACCGAATCGTATCCCCACCTTTTGGGAGGTATCGGTTGCGATACGCTGTGGCTCGTCCGGAATAAATGGGTTTTTGAGACGGTCGCCTACCACCTCGTCGATAAATTCCATCGGGCTGATAATTTTCGGGTCAACCACAACCGGCATACCCTCTTTATAACCGATATTCTCGACTAATTTTGATAGCTCTGTGTCGCGCATCTCCTCGAAAATTCTGTCATATCCGAGCAGGCATCCGTAGACAGCGAGTGCGGTGTGTAGTGGGTTAAGACAGGTTGTAACCTTCATAGTCTCGGTCTTGTTGACCGTCTCTCTGTCGGTCACATAGACGCCGCCGGTCTCGAGTTTTGGTCGACCGTTCGGGAACATGTCCTCGATGACAAGATACTCCGGTATTTCGGCATTGACAAAAGGTGCGATAAAGGTGTTTTTGTCGGTAATTATCGGTGCCATATCCTCGATACCAAGTTTTTCAAGTGTTTCCTCTACACTCTTTGCGGGACGAGGGGTGATCTTATCTATCATAGACCAGGGGAAACCGACCTTGCTTTCGTCCTCTATATAGTTGATGAATTCCTGCGTTACAAATCCCTTTTCTTTCCAGAGTTTTGCAATTTCCAAAATTGAAGTTTTTAGACGTTCGCCGTTGTGGCTACAGTTGTCCATGCTACACATTGCGATGGGCAACGCTCCGTTCAAAAAGCGTTTGTACAATAGCGATGTCATGACCGACATAACATGCACCGGACTGCTCGGACCGTTCTCAATATCTGCTGCAACTACACCAAGATATTTTCCGGCGGTGTCCTTGAGTGCATAGCCTTTTTCAGTTATTGTCATGCTTGCCATCTGTAAGTTTGGGTTTTCAAACGCCTTTATAATCTCGGAGTATTCATCAAATTTGGGGTTTGCTTTGTATGCTCTGCTTACACCTGCAACAATCTCTTTATCCATGCCACCGTCTGCACGCAGTCGAACGAGCATGGTCAGATTGTCGTACGGAGTGTAAATCTTGTCGATAATGTCATAGTCAAAGGTGTCAGCCGCTATAATTCCGGTGTCGAGAACTCCCTCGTCTAACATGGTATGTGCTACCCGAGCGATAAAACCTCTAAAGATATTGCCGGCACCGAAGTGTATCCATTTTGGATTTTTGTCGGTGTTGCGACCAACCTCTTCAATGGAAAACTTCGGAAGCTTGACATCGATTTGTTCCCAGACTGTTTTGTTATCAATCCCTTTAATATTCAATTTCATAATTTTCATGCCCCTATTTTGAAATGTATCTGTCAATGTTGTCAAAACATATGCCGCGGACTATCTCGCCGAGGGTGTCAAAATCATCAGGATATTCGCCGTTTTCCACCAACTTTGCAATCTCGTTGCACATAATACGGCGGAAATATTCATGACGGGGAAATGACAAGAAACTACGCGAATCGGTCAGCATTCCCACAAATCGAGACAGCATTCCCATTGCGGCAAGATCCTGCATCTGCTTTATCATACCAATTTTAGTGTCCATAAACCACCAGCCGGTACCAAACTGAATTTTGCCGACTATGCCGCCACCCTGAAAGTTGCCGAGCATGGAGGCGAGCACCGCGTTATCGCCGGGGTTGAGATTGTAAAGGATCGTTTTGGGCAGCTTGTCCTCCCGATCCATACTGTCCATAAGACGGGACAGATCGTATGCAACCGGTGCATCATGGATGGAGTCAAAGCCGGTATCCGCACCGATGTTGTTAAACATTCGAGTCGAGTTATTGCGCATCGCACCGATGTGGTACTGTTGAACCCAGCCGAGGCGATGATACTCCTTGCCAAGATAGGAGAGGATGAACCCTTTGTATTTTCGAAGTTCATCAACACTCAAAGGTTCACCCTTAAGTCCCTTTTGGTAGATTGTCTCCACTTCATTTTCCTGTGCATCAAGATACATCACCGTGTCAAGACCATGGTCGGAAAGTCGACAGCCCGCCTTATGAAAATATTCAAGACGTGCGGTGAGGTAGCTAAGCACCTCGCCTACAGTTGATACCGGGTAACCCATAGCTCGCACCGCCTCTACATAAGATGAAAACACGGGTTTTTCCATGTGTATTATGTTGTCGGGTCGAAAGGTGGGGAGAACCCTGACCTCAAAGCCCTCCTCTGCGAGCAGTTTATGATATTTGAGGTCGTCTTTGGGGTCGTCGGTGGTGCAAAGAGCAGTAACGCCGGAGCGTTTTATCAGTCCGCGTACCGAGAATTCTTTCTGCTTTAACATCTCGTTGCAACGGTTGTAGATGTCATCGGCGGTCTTCTCATTCAAAATTTCATCAATGCCGAAATAGCGTTTGAGTTCAAGGTGACTCCAGTGATACATGGGGTTGCCGAGGGCGTAAGGCATACAGGACGCGAAAGCGCGAAACTTAGACAGAGCGTCCTTGTCGCCGGTGATATAATCCTCGGTGATGCCGTTTGAGCGCATCAATCGCCATTTATAGTGGTCGCCGCCGAGCCACACCTGAGATATACTTTCAAAGTTGATGTCGTCGTATATCTCTTTTGCATTTAGATGATTGTGATAGTCGTATATAGGCATGTCGGCGGCAAAATCGTGGTACAAACGCTCGGCGGTTTTACTCTCGAGCAAAAAGTTGTCGTCCATAAATTTTTTCATACTTTAATCTTTCTTTAAAACAGATCGGAAAATCCCATCGCGACGAGATTTTTTTGTGATAGAGCAAGACTGTCAAACGGGTCTTTGCCGTAGGTATCGTCCTGCTCCACAAACATGTATTTTGTGCCAAGCTCGATGCCGGTGTTGATAATGGTGGGGAAGTCCAGGTTGCCCTCACCAATCTCGGCGAAGCGAATTACGTCGCTGAATGCCTTGAAATGTGAAGCCCTGTCACCTGCCACTATTCCGGAAAAGTCCGGCTCAATTACCTTGAAGTCCTTGAGATGGAGAAGTTCTAAGCGTGAGTTATAGCCCTTTATATACTGTGATGGATTTTCACCACCACGCTGTATCCAGTGAACATCCAGCTCAAAACCGAGAAGTTTTGTGGTGTCACGCATAATGTCGAGCAGGTATTTCCCATCATACTTCATAAACTCGACATGGTGGTTGTGGTAGTATAACTTAATGCCGTGTTCGGCAAGCTTTTGAGCATATTCATCACAAATGCGAGAGAAATCAAGCGCCTTGTCAAGCGATCCGACGTAGGAAAAGGGGAGTATACCCACACGTAAAAAGTTGCAATCGAGCGTCTTGCAATCGGCGATTATCTTGTCAAAATCGGTGGATAGTGCCTCCTGCCCGGGGTTGGACGGCTCCACCGCCGCACTCATCGCCGCAACGGTCATACCGTAGTCGCCACATGCCTTTTTTATGCCGTCAATGTTCTCTTTACTTGTCTCTATCTGGGACATCTCTACATAGTTATAGCCGATCTCCTTAGATCTTTTCATGACCTCATATATGCCGAGTTCCTTGACCTGCTCCCGAAAGTTCATTAACTGCACGCCAAACTTAGCCATAAACAACCTCTCTTTCACTATCTCAATTTATCAAGCGTTTCCCAAATGCCGGTGATGTAGGAAGCCCCGAGAGCTCGGTCATAGAGTCCGTAGCCGGGACGACCGGTCTCACCCCAGATCATCCTACCGTGGTCGGGGCGAATGTAGCCTTTATAACCGACCTCGTGATAGGCTTTAAGGATATCCACCATGTCGAGAGAGCCACAGGGAGAGTAGTGTGCACTTTCTTCAAAGCCTCCATCTAACAGTTTTACGTTGCGGATATGAGCGAAGTGTATCCTATCCATCGCGCCGTATTTACGTACCATGGCGGCATAGTCGTTGAACGCACCACATCCGAGCGAGCCGGCACATAGGGTCAAACCGTTGTTCTTAACATCGACAAGTGATAAAAAGCGATCGATGTTTTCCTCGCAGGTAATTATACGCGGTATACCGAAGATGCTCCAGGGGGGATCGTCCTGATGGATAGCCATCATAACGTCCGCCTCGACAGCGACCGGAATTATCTCCTTTAAGAAAAACTCGAGGTTTTTCCAAAGTCCCTCTTCACCGATAGCCTGATATGCCGAGATAAGTTCGCTCATCTCCTCCTTTGTATAACTCGAGTCCCAGCCGGGTAGTGCAAGATCGCCGGCAACCGGATCCATCTTTTCTACCTGCTCTTTGTAGAAGACGAGCGCGGTGGAACCGTCCGGTAACTCCTTGTCGAGCTGACTTCTTGTCCAGTCAAATACCGGCATAAAGTTGTAGCATATCACCTTGACACCTGCGGCGCCGAGACGACGTATATTCTCTTTATAATTTTCGATATAACGCAGGTACTCACCTCGAGCAAGCTTTATATCTTCGTGCACCGGCACGCTCTCTATAACCTCCATCTCAAGGCCGTTTTGCTCCACATCATTTTTAAGGGAGAGGATCTCCTCGTTGCTCCACACCTCGCCGACCGGCGTAGAATAAACAGCGGTGACAACCCCGCTCATGTTCGGTATCTGACGAATATTTTGTAAAGTAACCTTGTCGTCGGGACCGTACCATCTGAATGTCATCTTCATTTATTTGTTCCTTTCGTACATATCGAAGCTACATTATTATAATATCATAGTTCAGTAATTTATACAAGGGTAAATTATTGGCATCAGTTAGTATTTTTTCACAAAAAAAACATTAAAATTCTACATAAATAACAGTTGACAAAATAAGAGTAATACATTAAAATATACTTGTGTGCAGGAGCACGCAGTCAATTATTGGAGGAGTTGTGTCTGTTACCATAAAAAAAATAGCAACTCTTAGTGGAGTGTCGCGTGGTACGGTGGATAGGGTGCTACACAATCGCGGTCGCGTCAACGAGGAGACGGCGAGTAAGGTCATGTTGTGTGCTCGTGAACTCGGGTATGAACCTAACCGTGTTGCCAAGGCTCTTGCCACCCGAAAAAAAAACAACCTTGTGGCGGTCATCATCTGCACCGGCCAAAATCCTTTTTTTGATGAGGTTTTAAATGGCATACAGGAGATGGAGAAGGAGTTTCGTCATTATGGCATATCGGTGGTGATTAAACGACTTGATACCCTCGATGCAACGGCACAGTGTGCGGCGATAGAAAAGTTGTGCGAGGAGATGACCGGGCTCATCATAACCCCTATAGATCACCCTAAGGTCAAGAAAATTCTTAATTCGCTGACCATTCCTATAGTTAATCTTAATACCGATATTGAGGGCACTAAGCGTATAGCCTATGTCGGGACGGATTACCGACGTGGCGGACGACTTGCCGGTGGTATGGTTAATATCATCAAACCAAGCGGTGCGAACATCGGCATTGTCGGAGGATCGAAGAAGCTCTATGGTCACCGACTTCGAGAGGAGGGTTTTTTATCGGAACTCTCTACTCAACAGTACAAGATAAAACCTACCGTCTATTGCGAGGACGATGATATACTGGCATTTGAGGTGACAAGCGAGCTGATAAAATCAGACGATATTGATCTGCTCTTTATCGCCGCCGGAGGTGTAAACGGCGCATGTAGGGCGATTGCAGCCCAAAAAAAGACTCTTTCGGTCATATGTTTTGATGCCACAAGACTGTCGGTAGAGCTAATAAAAAGCGGTGTTGTAACTGCTACCATCTGCCAAAACCCAACCTTGCAGGGGGAAAAGGCGATGATGATCATGTTGGATTTCCTGGTGCTCGGGCACGCTCCCGAGTCCGGTGAATATATTCTTGAACACGAAATCAAGATAAAACAAAGTTTTTAAAAAAGAAAGGTGAAAACAATGGCAGAATTTTTCAGCGGTATTGACAAGATTAAGTATGAGGGACCGACCTCAAAAAACGCACTATCCTTTAAATATTATGACGAGAATAAGGTCGTCATGGGCAAGACCATGAAGGAGCAACTTTCCTTCGCTATGGCGTGGTGGCACAACCTTTGTGCAGAGGGTAGCGATATGTTCGGACCCGGCACCGCGAGCAAGGGATTTGGCGCCGAAAAAGGCACAATGGAGCACGCAAAAGCAAAGGTTGATGTTGGCTTTGAGTTCATGCAAAAGTTAGGTATACCATACTTCTGTTTCCACGATGTAGACATCGTGCCGGAGGGTGCTACCGTAGCCGAGACCAATGCACGCTTAGATGAAATAGCTGACTATATTAAGATCAAGATGGATGAGACAGGCATTAAACTTCTCTGGGGTACCGCAAACATGTTCTCCAACCCGAGATTTATGAACGGAGCCGGTTCCTCCAACTCTGCCGACGTTTTCGCCGCAGCTGCCGCACAGATAAAAAAAGTATTGGATATCGTCATCAAGTTGGGCGGTAAAGGATACGTCTTCTGGGGCGGTCGTGAGGGATATGAGACCCTCCTCAACACCAATATGAAGTTTGAGCAGGAAAATATTGCTCGTCTTATGAAGATGTCGGTGGACTATGCACGCAAAAACGGTTTTACCGGTGACTTTTTCATCGAGCCTAAGCCTAAGGAGCCGATGAAGCATCAGTACGACTTTGACGCCGCAACCGCAATCGGTTTTGTTCGTCAGTACGGTCTTGACAAAGACTTCAAGATGAACATCGAAGCAAATCACGCAACCCTTGCAGGACATACATTCCAACATGATCTGCGCGTGTCTGCGATGAACGGTATGCTCGGCTCTGTTGACGCAAACACCGGCGACATGTTGCTCGGATGGGATACCGACCAGTTCCCCAATAACATCTATGATACCACTATGGCGATGTATGAGATACTGAAAAACGGTGGTCTTGAGAACGGTGGTCTTAACTTTGACTCCAAAAACCGTCGCGCCAGCTATGAAGTTGAGGACATGTTCTACGGCTATATCCTTGGTATGGACGCTTTTGCACTCGGACTTATCAAGGCGGCCGAGCTAATCGAGGACGGACGTATCGACGATTTTGTAAAAGAGCGTTATGCGAGCTACAACTCCGGCATAGGCGCAAAGATTGTCGCTGGAGAGACATCGCTTGAAGAGCTGTCGGACTACGCTGTGAAGATGGGCGCACCGGCACTGCCCGGCTCGGGACGTCAGGAAAACCTCGAGTCCATCGTCAACACGATTTTCTTTAAATAGTTTTAACTGGGGGGAGGGGAGACCCTCCCCTACAATATCTGCTTGTGAAAGGATGATTGTAAAGATGAACTATGTTTTAGGTATTGATCTCGGCACTTCCGGCACCAAGACGGTGTTATTCGACGAGGTCGGCAAAAAGATGGCGAGCAGTACGGTGGAGTATGACCTTATCCAACCGCAAAACGGCTGGGCAGAACAGGAACCGGATCTCTGGTGGGATGCCGCTGTTAAGACAATACAGGATGTGATTAAACAGAGCGGTGTCGAGGCAAAAGACATAAAAGGCCTCGGCATATCGGGTCAGATGCACGGACTTGTCATGGTTGATGAGGATGGTAAGGTTCTACGCAACGCAATACTTTGGTGCGACGGCAGAACATCAAAGCAGTGTCGCGAGATAACGGAAAAGGTCGGTGCTGAGCGTCTTATTGAGATCACTGCCAATCCGGCACTCACCGGTTTTACTGCCGGCAAGGTTCTTTGGGTACGGGAGAATGAGCCGGATATATATGCAAAATGCCGCCAAATACTACTCCCAAAAGACTATGTGCGTTTCAAGCTGACCGGATTATACGGACAGGAGGCGAGCGATGCATCCGGCACCAACCTCTATGATGTTAAAAATCGTTGTTGGTCACAGGAGGTTTTGGAAAAGCTCGATATCGACCCATCACTTATGCCCACCTGTAAAGAGTCGGTGGACATCGCCGGCACTGTTACCGCCGACGCCGCCGAACTAACCGGACTTAGCACCGACACCATAGTCTGCTACGGAGCAGGCGATAACGCATCCGCCGCGGTCGGTACTGCCGTCGTGAATGAGGGTAATGCATTCACCACCATCGGCACCTCCGGTGTAATATTTGCCCACTCCGATACACCTCAGATAGACAAGGGTGGTCGCGTACACACCTTCTGTAGTGCCGTTCCGGGCGGATATACCGTCATGAGTTGCACCCTTTCGGCAGGCATGTCGCTCAAATGGTTCCGCGACAATCTGTGCAGTTTTGAGGGTGAGAACTATAAAGAGATTGACGCAAAGGTTGAGGCGGTCAAAATTGGTGCAGACCGACTTGTGTTCCTGCCCTACCTGATGGGTGAGCGAAGCCCCATTCTTGATGAGAACGCACGCGGTGTATTTTTCGGACTTTCCGGTATACACACAAAATATCATCTTGCACGTGCAATAATGGAGGGGGTCATCTTCTCCCAACGCAACTGCCTTGATGTCATCAACGAGATGGGCATCAAGCCGGCTAAAATGTACGCCTGTGGTGGTGGTGCAAAGAGCGGTATCTGGCGTCAGATGATGGCAGATGTTTATAACACCGAGGTTGTTATAAATGAGACGGAGGAAGGACCGGCACTTGGTGTTGCTATCCTTGCACTGGTCGCCTGTGGTATCTATAAGGATATCCCGAGTGCTTGCGCCGCGCTAATTCGTCCCAAAACAACACAGGAACCCATCGCAGAAAATACCGAGCGATACAAAGGTTTCTATGATATTTACAAAGGTTTGTACGGCAATCTGAAAGAGAGTTTTAAGACATTGTCGACACTGTAGATAAAATACAGTCGATCCCCAAGAAAAGCCATGAAAAGCGATAGGTTTTCATGGCTTTTTTGTATGAACACCACCGACTGTGCCGGTGGTGCGGAAAAGCTTTAGCGTTGAGAATGAAAATTTATTCTTTCAATGCATCACCACCGCCGAGATAGTGAAAGATGTGGTGTGGAGTGTGATATCAATTTGAATTATCATTGACCGAAGAATAGTATAAAAATCTTTTGTTCCCGGTCGGTGGTTAGAAAATGACAATAACATTCGACCGGGAATGAACGGCTAATTTCTGTGCATCTCTTTATGTGTGTGAGGGAGAGTAGGTCTCGCAAAATTTTTTCGGTCGCTTGCGCCCCCTCGTCGCATCTTGTGTTTATTGTATAAACCCAATCTGCTCCACGCCGGTTCGTAACCCACCTTCTCTCCACCATCTAACAAAACACACAGTCCACTGGACTGTGTGTTTTGAGTTGTCTT
>CAYJMO010000051.1:3434-16363 GCA_964371365.1 uncultured Oscillospiraceae bacterium | reverse complement strand
TTTTGGGATATAAAATTGTCTCAATGTCAAACATTACGGTTTCCTTTTTGGGTGGGTTGGGTGAGCTGTGTAGATGCTTTAGAGTTGATTTGTTTTGCCGGGCAGGATATGTGGCAGGCTGTGCTACTGGGTATGCTCATAACCTCTCGTTGGGAGATTGGCTAAGTGTGAATGGTGAAGGTCTGACAAAACACACACCAATTTACACCGTATTTATCAAATAGACCAAATATACTTAAATCGAAATGCATTAAGCTTCGTACCATAGTCATTCGCCCTTCATCATAAGTTATAAGTCTTATATCATTCCCGCCTTTTTAAACTCCACAAACAGTTGTTTTGAGGTGATGGGTAGGGTGCTGAATTTAATTCCGGTTGCGTTGAAGATTGCGTTACGGACAGCCGGAGCTACCGGCAGGAATGCCGCATCTCCGAGGGGTTTATCTCCGAATGCGGAATTGCTCTCCTGCACGTCTACAAACTCCACCTCCATCCGACACTCTTCAAGGTCAAACCCTTTGCCGGTTTGAGTATTAGCGAATGAGCCGTTTTGCATGTTTATGCTAAGCTCCTCACCCAAGGTATAATCGACGGCGGACAACATCATTTCAAGAGTAATCTCTCTCGCCTCGTCCGGCAGGTGAACCTTACCGCTATCAATTATCACAATCAGACGGTTGAGTGTGACACTGCAAAGCGAAATGTTGACGGTGACCTCTGCAAATGCGGCACCAAACGAAAGGACACTGTTTTGCCTGTTGCAGGTAGCCTCGGCACTCAAAATCATGCCGTTTTGATGGGCGTGAAACGCTATGTCGGTGATTGAGGTCACCCGATGATCGTTCTGGGTGTCAAGCAAAATGCCGTCCTTAATCTCGGGGGTGGCTATGTCACACCCCATAATAAGGTTAGCGTGGTCGATAAGCCGACTTTTCAACAGAGCGATGGCATCTTTTATGGCAAAAGAGGTGGTGTATTGCCCTGCATCCGGCGCCGAGCCATCACCCGACACGAAGCCGATCGACTGCTCTTTTATGCCGAGAGCGTCGACAATAAATTTGGTGTAGAGTTTGCGTTCGTAGCTGTCGGCGGAGCGCCCTAAATTCACGCTCATACTGCCGTCCGAACCAAGCGTTAGTTTGACGGTGGCGACGGCAGGCTGACGACGGGTGTCGTTATAACTGAATATAGCCATGCCAAGTCCCTTGCGAACATCGCCTGTTCCCTCGGCGTAGAGTTTTTGCTTTGTGTCCCAGTCTGTGAGTTCTCGTCCGCGTATGATACACCTATCCAGCGCATAGCCGGAGGCGGTAATGTTGTCAAGAGGGTCGTTATATCCGGCACGAATACAGTTTTTTATGCGAAGCAGCATAGGGTCGACACCCATGTCAAATGCAATGTCGTCCATGTGGCTTTCGATGGCAAAGAGTGCCGCGGCATGACCGAATCCCTCACCGGCGAATGCAGTGGGGGTGGTCGTAAGATAGGTGTCCGCCTTTGCACTGACCGAGCCATGTGCCGAGTAGAGTTGACGGAATAGGTTGGTGGCATTTGCCGCCGCATCTTCAACATCGACGGAATATGCGCCACCGGTGGTTTTTAATGCAAGTTCCCGCCCGACAAAGGTTCCGTTCGAGCTGAGTGCACTTTGTAGTTTAAAGCGGAAAGGGGCACGAAACATACGTCGATCGTCCGCCAAAATCTTCACCGGTTGCCCGTTCAAGGCAAGGCAGATATAGGCACATAGCGGTTCATGTACAATTTTGTCGACGCTCCCCCGACCCTTAACCGAAACGCGTGAGAGCGGCAGGTCGCACGCCGCACCGACCGCAAGCCTTACAGCGTACGCATTTGCATCGCTGACCACCGTCAGTCGTTCCTCGTCCATATAACAATGACAACCATTATTCTCATCGAGCAAAGTCGAGCCGACGTTATAGCAAGAAGAGTATGTCTTTGTCTCCTCTTTCGACATCTCGCCGAGAGTATATTCAATGTGAGCGCGCAGATTACCTGCGACATGATTTTGTATGTCACTCTCCCCGGTATCGCCCGGATTTAATATAGGTGAATATTCGTTATAAGAAACCTTGATAAACGAAAGAGCTTTTTTCGCCGAGCGTTCATCCACCGCTACCACTGCGGCTACCGGCTCGCCGTAGTGCAATACACGACGGCTTAAAAGCATCTTGTCGGCAGGGTGACGGCGATTGGCGGCGACATCAGAGCAAAAATAGCTCCGCTCCGGCACACCAAGGCAGGTGAAAACCCGAACAACCCCGGGCAACCCCTCCGCCTTTGTGCTGTCAATAGAGGTTACCAGCCCGTTTGCAATCGTGCTGTACAGCATCTTCACCACAAGGCAGTTATCGCCGACAATCCTCTCGGTATTTACAAAAGTAGTATTACTTATATTGTCATTAGAAAACACAACATACCCTTTCACTGCTTTAACCTTACACAATCAGATAGATTGATACGGCTATATGTATTATTATGATACTAAAAAGGGCAGTATTTGTCAAGGATTAATAGACATTAGTCAAGAGCAATTTTGTTATTTTTTTCGCTACGGTTAATCGTTATTGTCGGTTTTTTGCAGCCGAACTGCAATGCTTTCGTGGGACATGAAGCGGTACATTTGAGGCATCTGATACACTCGCCATCGTCCGGATTTATGGCGGGGTTTACCTGCATCTTACAGGTCTTTTCGCATTTTTTGCAGGATATACATTTTTCCTCCTCCACTGAAAGTCGCAAAAAAGATATCTTGTTAAAAAGTGCGTATATCGCACCCAGTGGGCAGATGTACTTGCAAAACGGTCGATAAATAATAATACTTGCTATGATGGTCAACAAAAGGATGATGTTCTTGTGGATGTACAAAAAGCCAAGGCCACCACGCAATCCCTCGTTTAAAAGTATGAGCGGTATACCGGCTTCCAGCGTGCCGGCAGGACAGATATATTTGCAAAATGCAGGAGAACCCAAACCGGAAAAATCGACCCAAAACATGGGCAGTAGCACAACAAAAACAAGCAGTATCACATATTTTAGATACCGCAGAATTCGATCATATTTAAATGTGTCTATCTTGACAAAAAACTTAATCTTATAGAGCAGTTGTTGAACAAGCCCAAACGGGCACAAAAAGCCACAGATAAACCTACCGAAAAATGCACCGAACGCTATGAGAAAGCCCAGCACATAAAACGGTATGTTAAATCCACGACCA
Organism: uncultured Oscillospiraceae bacterium; assembly: GCA_964371365.1. Classification (GTDB taxonomy): domain Bacteria; phylum Bacillota; class Clostridia; order Oscillospirales; family Ruminococcaceae; genus CAYJBH01. Next base: position 13,128 of record CAYJMO010000051.1, on the reverse strand, counting down.
CCTATTGCCGCCTGCAACGAACCTATAGGGCAACTGCCTAACGCGCCGGGACAGGAATAGCAGTTAAGCCCCGGCAGACAGTAGGATTTGAGGCTCCCGGTGTAAATTCTACCGGTGATAAACCCATATAGGTATCCGTTGGAGAGGACAGCCCACACCGCCTGAATTACAACCCTAAATCGTGCAAGCATCACCCAATCCCCACACATTCAAGACATATGTTGATGGACTTAATTAGCATTTCGGCGACCTGATCATCAAGGAACCCGATAAGCAACATTATCAACCCCAGCAGGACGAGAAGAAGTGATATGATCGTCCTCATTCTTTGTGTCATTTATATAACCCTATTGCCCGCTCTTATAATTCCATATCGAGATTTGCAAGCTCTGTTTCAACTATCTCTCGCCAGCTGTCCTTATCCCTCGCACCGGTGTAGACCTCTCCGACTATGTTGCCGTTTGAATCCACAAAAACGGTGGTGGGAAATGCCTGTACATTGACAAGCAGGCTGTCGTATAAGACCGTGTCCGGAAAAATTGTCGGGAATTGTACCGCGGAGTCTATCAGTATCTGGTTTGCGTCGGCGTGTGCTTGATCGTCAACACCACCTGTTACAAGCACATCGGTTACTAAACCCACTACGCCCACGTCAAACTCCTCCATCTCGAGCGCAAGCTCGGCAAGCTCCGGCATCTCCGCCACGCAGGGAGGGCACCACGTCGCCCAGACATTTAAAAGGGTGATTTTTTTATCTGTAAATATGTCTGCCGTAATCGTTCCACCCTCAAAATTCACGGTATCAAGTCCGTACATATCCGCACCCTCGATAACGGTGCCGGATATGAACTCCTCCTCATCTACCGCCGGTTCGGTAGGCTCAGTCGGCTCAGTCGGCTCGGTGTTTTCGGCATCTTCCTCTTGCGCTTGAATATCCTCTATGATCTCCTGTGCAGTCGAGGCGGCAGCGTTAAAATCGTCATCAAACGTCCCGACAGTGTCGGAACTACAACCAAATAACAACACCGGAATACTTAACAAAATAACTATCTTTTTCATGTCTATGCCTTTCTGTATAGTTTAATCGTCAATCTATACTATCGATGAATTCATTGACTATATTATATTACTTTTATTACATTAATACAATATATATCTCGAATGTTACACATTTTTATCGATAGATTTCACATGGTGCACACATGAGAGTTATCGCAAGCCCTATAGGTTATACAACTCCTCCTTGACCGTGTCCGCAAGGTTGTACACCGCCAAAAAATCATCATAGCTGAACACGGTCGACGGCGAGTGCAGATATCGACAGGGCACCGAGAGGGCGAGCGTCTTAACGCCCCCACGTGAGCGGTGTATCGCGCCGGAATCGTTCCCTCCCGCCACCATACTCTTGGTCTGGCAGGGGATATTATGTTTTTTTGCCGTCTCAAACGCGAGTTTGTAAAGTTGTTCGTTGTAGATGGTCGAGCTGTCCATGTAGGTCACCACCGCACCACTACCAACCTCGCAAACGCGTTTATTGCCGGACACATCGGGTATGTCAGCCGCTGTGGTTGTCTCAAGAATTATCGCAATGTCCGGGTCAACGCAATAGGTTGCGGTGGTAGCTCCACGCAGACCGACCTCCTCCTGTACAGTAAAGACAAAATAGGTGTCGTGGGATAGAGTTTTATTGATCATCTCTATCATCATGGCACAGCCGGCGCGATCATCTAACGCCTTTGCCTTTATCATGCCATCCCCAAACTCACAGTAATCGGACCTAAAATATACTGCGTCACCCTGTGACACATATTCCATCGCCTGCTCCTTTGATTTTGCTCCTATGTCGAGCAGTATGTCATCAAAGGTCGGTGGTTTTTCGCTCTCCTTTTTGGAGAGATGATGTTTCGGCTTTGCGCCTATTACCGCCGGCAAACCCTTTTCTCCCACGCTCACCGCTCGACCGAACACCACCAAAGGGTTTAGTCCTCCGACCGGCGCGACCCTCAACATCCCATCACCGGTAATATAGGTCACAATCATGCCAACCTCGTCCATGTGGGCGCAGATCATCACACGATTTTTCGGTCTTTGTTGCCCTTTTTTAAAGACTATAATATTGCCGAGATTGTCGACACGCCATTCACACAGCCCATCTATCTTTGCAATTATATGCTCACGTACCGCACTCTCTCGGCCCGATATACCGTCCTGCAAGCAGAGTTCTTTAATAAGCTCTTTCATCTGCATCACTCCTTTTCTCACCGAAATTCAGTAGATACTGCGCCATCAGCTCACCGGTCGCCTTAATATCCTCGAGATCGACAACCTCAACCGGGGTGTGCATATATTTTAACGGGACGGAAAGTAGTGCTGTCCTTACTCCCGATTTCGAAATGGCTATACCGTCGGCATTTGTTCCGGTCTTTGAACCCATTATCTCGAGTTGATGTTTTATACCCTTTTCTTTTGCAAGATGTATCATCTCGTCACTCATATCTTTATCAAGTATCGGTGATACCCCTATCATGACACCGCCGCCCATCTCACCACATTTTTCCACCTTGTCATCCGGTGTAAGGGCAAACGATACGTCGACCGAGATGGCAAAATCCGGTGACATATCAAAGGTTGCAGTCACAGCACCGGCACCGCTCGTCTCCTCCTGTGCCGAGAACAACACCGCAACACGACAGTTGAGTAAACGGTCTTTGACCAACTCGAGAGCATATAGTATCGCCGCCATTCCGGCGCGATTGTCGAGCGACTTTGCGGCAAATCGTCCGTTTAACATCGATAGTGCAGAGGATGAAAAACACACCCTATCGCCCTGTGACACGAGCTCCTGTGCCTGCTTCTTGCTGTAGCCGATATCTATGTAGATATCCCCCACATCGGGCAAAGAGTTGCCATCCTTTTGAAGGTGTGGCGGTATTGAGGTCACAACGCCCGTGAGATTTTTTTTGCCATATACTACAACCTGTTGGGCGGTGAGTATGCGTCGATCCAACCCCCCCGAGCCGGCGACCTTTAAAAATCCCTCGTCGGTGATGTATGTCACAACCAAACCCACCTCATCTATGTGAGCGTCCAACAGTACAAGTAAAGATCGTCTTGGGCAACCTCGTCAAAATAGCGCTCGAGATATTGTCCGGCAACGTCACAAACAGCGCTTTCTCGTCCCGAACTACCAAAAGATGTGGTCAATTCATTCAAAACTTCGAATAAATTCATGGTGTAGACTCCTAACTTGTTATGACTATACCGATGTTCTGCCGATAACTCCCTACAAAATCCTCTCTCCTATCATTACTATCACCGGTACCGTCACGAGACAGAGCACGGTGGATAGAGTGACCGTTTTGACCGAGAAGTCTATCTCCTTGTCGTACCGTTCGGCAAGCAGTGCCATGGTGGTGGCGGTGCAGGAGCCGGCACAGATCAGAACGGACAGTAGTAATGTCTCATCCAACACTACAAACATGGTAAGCAACTTCATAAACCCGAGCACGGCGAGCGGCATGATGAACAGTTTTACCGAAACCGTTTTTAAAAGTTCCGGCTCACGAAACAGCTTTTTAAAATCACAATCTGCCACAAATACCCCGAGCAAAATCATCGCTATAGGTGTGTTTAGGTTCGCTAAATATTCCACCGAGTCACCGATAATACCGGGCAGACGCAGGCCTAAACTGAACATGGTAATTCCAAGTGCAACCACTATTATGATCGGGGTGGTGATGATTTTTTTCACCCTTGTGGCTATGGTGATATCTTTGGATTCTTCAAAAAGGTTGATGCCGAATGACCATAAAAAGATATTAAATATCGCAACATAACCTGCACCGTATAGCAGTCCTATATCGGAAAACACAGCTGACAGCAGCGGAAAAGCCATGAACGCACAGTTGGAGAAGCACGCGCCAAAAACACACAGCCTCCGCCGTGTGTTTTTTGTGCCGAAAATTAACAGTGAAACACCTATCCCTATAACATTCGCAGCGAGTGACAATCCGAGTGATGCGAAAAATCCTCGGATGAGCTCCGGCGAAGTCTCCCCTTGAAAGGAGTTGAGTACCGAACAGGACACAACCACCAGCAATAGGAAGTTGTTTAACTCTTTAACCGTTTTTTCGCTCAGACGGGATGTCTTTTTCAGTACAATTCCGACACCCATCAACAGGAACATTACTGTTATCTGTCGAGCAAGTATTATCGCTAATTCCATTCGTGATTAGGCCTTTCCGGCCGAACCGCAGACTGTTATCTTTTCCATCACAAGTTTTTTAACCTCATTGCGACCACATGTGCCGTATTTTTTGGGGTCAAACACCTTCGGGTCGGAATCGATATACTCTTTAACACCCTTGGTGTATGCCATGCGCAGTTCCGTCGCAAAATTGATCTTACAGATACCGCGTTTTATGCAGTCTGTTAAATCTTCATCCGAAAGACCTGATGCACCGTGCAAAACGAGCGGTATATCTACCTGCTCACCTATCAACACAAGTCGATCCTTGTCAAGTCTCGGTGTGGTGGCGTACACACCGTGCGCCGTGCCGATGCCGACCGCGAGAGAGTCTACTCCGGTGCGCTGTACAAACTCTTTTGCCTCTATTGGATCGGTATAACCACCCTCGCCACCGTCGAGATCATCCTCCTTGCCGCCCACCTTGCCGAGCTCCGCCTCGATGGGGGTTTTACCGGAAGACAACGCTGTCACGGCGCTGGTTTTTTTGATATTCTCCTCAAAGCTCTCGTGCGAGCCGTCGATCATTATTGAGGAGTATCCGGCATTCATCGCCGCCTCTGCAAGTTCAAAGCTCTCGCCGTGATCGAGGTGAAGTGCCACCGGCACGCTCGCCCCGTCTGCCAACGCCTTGACCATTGCGCAGAAAACGTCCGGTGATCCGTAGCGCAGAGTGGACGGTGTGGTCTGCAGTATCACAGGGGCACGAAGTTCCTCGGCCGCCGCAATGATAGCCTGTGTCATCTCCATATTCTCGGTATTAAACGCACCGACGGCATATCCGCCCTTTTGTGCGTCTAAAAGCATCTGTTTTGTGTCTGTATAAGGCATTGTACCTCCTGTATTATTACAACTCGTCACTCTTCACTTGTATTAAGTTCACCCTGCTCCAGCAGTGCCTGATCCAATATCTCGCTGATTGCCTCGGTGTCAACCCCGCCATTGTTGGTGACGGAACTTGAACTGTCACTGCTCTGCTCTACCTTGGTCTCGCTCTCAACTATCGAGTGCAGAAAATAGCCCTCGCCCTGCCGCAACAGAACATAGTCGAGATATTTGACCGGTTCCGACTCCGCCGACATATTTTCCAACGTTGCACCTGCCGGCAGTTTATAGCCGACGGTCAGTCGTTTATAATCTCCGTCGTTCTCTATCTCGGTGACCTCGGGAATGTAGTTAATCGGCTGTGATGTTATAGGGATAACGTAGCTCTGACGCGACTCATCCAGACGAAATTCCAGTCCGGAGTCGACGAAAGACTCATGAACAAGCTTGTAGTTCGGCCCATATAGAGTCAGTGCCCAGTTGTCCACCACCGCGGTCGGGAGATAGAGTGCGCCGTATTCATCACGCTCAAAGGCGGCGTCGTCCTCCTTTGAGAGTGCGAGCCATATTGCCGCCTGTCGTAGGGTGTTCTGCGGTGCCTTTTCCAACGACTCAAAGGTTAATGTATCTAACAGCACGAGTGGCGTTACAAAATCTGCATAATACACCTTCTCGTCAGAGTCATCCATCAATCCTGCAACCGCACCGGTGGCGGAGATAACAATGCTTAACACTCCGAGAGTCATCAACAAAAGCACCACTGCGCCGAGCAGTATCCTTCGGGTACGACGTGCCTCACGTCTCATCTTTTCACTTTTTGCCATCAATAAAATCCTTGAATTCTCTTACTATGGGGTTATCTTGATTTCACCTTTTTAACCCAATCCTCATGCTCCATGTACCAGTTTATCGTCTTGACTATGCCGACATCAAATGTCGTCGTCGGCAACCATCCGAGCTCGTCCGAGATTTTTTTCGGGTCGATACCATAGCGTCGGTCGTGCCCTTTTCTATCCTCGACATAGGTGATTATATCCTCGTTGACGCTGCTGTCCTGTTTTGCAATCTCGGCTATGATAGTCTTAACGATGGTGATGTTCGTCCTCTCGTTGTGACCTCCGATATTGTAGACCTCCGACAAACGCCCACTTTCTAACACCATCTGAATGGCGCGGCAATGATCCTCAACATAGAGCCAGTCACGCACATTAAGCCCATCGCCGTACACCGGCAGAGGCTTTTTCGCCCTCGCATTGTCTATCATCAGCGGAATTAACTTTTCCGGGAATTGGTAGGGTCCGTAGTTGTTACTGCAACGTGTTATAAGCACCGGCATCTTAAAGGTGTCGCCGTATGCCATTACAAACATGTCGGCAGATGCCTTAGCCGCACTGTAGGGTGAATGTGGGCAGAGCGGTGTTTGCTCGGTAAAATATCCTGTGTCACCAAGACTGCCATAAACCTCGTCGGTAGAGACCTGCAAAAATCTCGCACCCTCTTTATAACGGTCGTCTCCAACTCCCCAGAACTCCTTAGCGGCGTCTAAAAGCGTTGTCGTGCCGATAACATTGGTGCGCACAAACACGCCGGGATCGGTGATACTGCGGTCGACATGGCTCTCCGCCGCAAAGTTAACGATGTAGTCTATGTCATATTTTTTAAGCAGTTCGAGGCAGAGTGCGCCGTCGCAGATATCCCCCTCTACAAAGGTGTAACGCTCATCGTCCTCAATCTCGGTAAGATTGTCAAGATTGCCGGCATAGGTGAGCTTATCAAGGTTTATCACCTCGATATCCTTAAAGTTGTTTAAAAGGTAGATAATAAAGTTGGAACCGATAAAGCCGGCACCGCCGGTGACTAAATACTTCTTTGCCATACACGTCCTCCGTATAAATCAATCTCGTTTTGTTCTATATACTCTTTCATATAATCGTCCAGTGCCTCCTCCCAACTGCGCATGTGATCTCCCACCGTGAGGGTCAACATGGTGTTGCTCAGCACCGAATATTTCGGTCTTTTTGCGAGGGTTTGATACTCCTTGCTGGAGCAGGGGCGAATTTTCGTTTTAGAGCGCAGATGTTTTGATATAGCACAGCTGAAACCATACCAGCTGGTGGAGCCGTTGTTGGTGCAATGGTAGATGCCATACTCCTCACCCAGGGCGATGATTAGCATATGATAGGCAAGGTCCTCGGCGTTGGTGGGGCTACCCCATTGGTCGTTGACCACCTTGATAATTTCACGCTCGTTGAATAGGCGTATCATAGTTTTGACAAAATTGTTGCCGTTTCGACCGTAAAGCCACGCGGTGCGCACAATGAAATAGCGCTTACAAAACTGTGCAATATATTGTTCACCGAGCAGTTTTGAGCGACCGTAAGCGGTCGTCGGGACTGCCGGCACGTCCTCGGTATACGGGTCGGACGCCTTGCCGTCAAAGACATAGTCGGTGGAGATGTGCAGTAGCTTTGCGCCGATAGCCTCGGCCGCCTCGGCGAGGTTACGCGGTGCGATAGCGTTGCCTCTCATCGCATCGGCGTGATTGGTCTCACAGTCGTCGACACGGGTATATGCGGCACAGTTGAATATGACATCGGGGCGGTGCTCGTTCATAAACTCCAGTGTAGCACTGCGGTTTGAGACATCGAGGTCATCGAGGTCGACGGCTATTAAATCGGCACCGTCATATTCCTGCGGTATGTCACCGAGTGCACAGGTGCCCTCCTTCAATATGCGTAACAGTTCACTACCGAGCTGTCCTTTATGTCCGACGATTAAAAATCTCATGATTTTGATATTCCTTTTCAGTTAATTGACTTATACTAAACATGGTCCGCTATGTTGATAAGATATCGCCCGTATTCCGTCTGTTTGAAGCGTTCTGCAAGCCCTCTCAGTTTATCGTTGTCGATAAAGCCTTGACGATATGCAATCTCCTCCGGGCAGGCTATGTACAACCCCTGTCGCGTCTGCACCGCCTCCACAAAGTTGGCGGCATCTAAAAGTGCTCGGTGGTTACCGGTGTCCAGCCATGCCATTCCACGACCGAACAGCTCGACATTCAAAAGCCCCTGCTCCAGATAGGTATTGTTGACGGCGGTTATCTCAATCTCGCCGCGCGCGGAGGGTTTAACCCCTTTGGCTATCTCCACCACACGGTTGTCATAAAAATACAGCCCCGGGACGGCATAGTTGCTCTTGGGGTTTGTCGGTTTTTCCTCTATGGACAAAACCTTTCCATTCTTGTCAAACTCAACAACGCCAAACTCACACGGGTTGCTGACATGGTAGCCGAAGATGGTCGCGCCGCCCTGCCGGTCCACCGCCGCTTTAAGCCGAGAGGTAAAACCGTAACCGTAAAATATATTGTCGCCAAGAACCAATGCGACGCTGTCGCCGTCGATAAAGTCCTCCCCGACTAAGAACGCATCGGCAAGTCCACGCGGTTCGCTCTGCACTGCATAGGACAGTTTCATACCCCAGTCACTTCCATCGCCAAGGAGCGATACAAACCCCTCGGTATCACGTGGGGTGGAGATGATGAGCACCTCGGTTATTCCGGCGAGCATGAGTGTAGACAACGGATAATAGATCATCGGCTTGTCATAGACGGTGAGCATCTGTTTTGAGACAGCAAGGGTGGACGGATAAAGGCGTGTGCCTGTGCCTCCTGCAAGTACGATACCTTTCATATGGTTTGTGTCCTTTCTGTATATTATTCATGATGTTGACCTGTAGGGCAAGGATCCTACACCCCACGTGCACCCCATCTCACAAAATACCTTATCATAGAGGAAAACTGCATACGAAAGTGTTGGAAGTTTTTGCGCGGCTTTCGTTGCCAGAGGTGCTCTACGGTGGTTATCGGGGTGTAGACAACCCGACCCTTTTTCATCATCATTCTGGTGAGGTCAGCGTCCTCAAAGTAGAGAAAATACTGTTTGCAAAAACCGCCAACCGATCTCAGCGCCTCGGTACGAGTGATAAAAAAACAGCCGGTGCAAAAGGAGATGTCCTGTTCCTTAGTCAAATCCTCATTCAGCATGAGATATTTTTTCTCAACCTCGGGCAGTACACCGAGCTGACGGGATGCGAGCGAGAGCGGTGTCGGGGCACGCTTCGGAGTGAACTGCTCGTCACCGTTTGCAAAACGAAGTTTACAGGTGGTCATCACGACATCGGGACGAGCTTTCAACCAATCACATAGGAGGCTAAGGCTGTCCTCATATAGCACTATATCGGGGTTAACTACGGCGTGAAACTCACTGTCGGCGCGCTCTATCGCGATATTATGCGCCCTGCCATATCCTAAATTCTCTTTGTTGTAGACAACCACAAGTCGGTCATCGTCGAGAGCCTTTATCCGCGCAAGACCGCCGTCGTCCGAGGCGTTATCGATGACATAGAGGGTAAACTCAACGCCTTTGGTGTGCTCTAAAATGCTCTTTATCGCCTTCAATGTCTCGTCGACACAGTTGTAGTTGACTATTGAAATGGAAAGAGGGGTGTAGCTCATTGAATTTCAGACCTCAAACAATCTATCTTTCGTTATCCAAAAATATACGGGAACCGACTGCGCCCTTTTGCCCTTGATATTTGCCGTTATACGGGTTTTGAGCCGCC
>CAYJMO010000051.1:0-3424 GCA_964371365.1 uncultured Oscillospiraceae bacterium | reverse complement strand
ATCTTTGCAAACACGAGCTGACCTACCCTGCGCCCTGCCGTGAGTTCTATCGCAAAACGATTGGCGTTATATAGCTCGAGCGTAATCTCACCCTTAAAACCGGGGTCGACCCATCCTGCATTCTGGATAAAAAGACCCATGCGACCGAGTGAACTGCGCCCCTCGACAAACGCGGTAAGATCGTTTGGCAGATCGAAATACTCCATCGTGGTGGCGAGGACAAACTGGTGGGGGAGCAACAGATATCTTTCACTTATGATGGTATTATAAGCGATCTCATTTTCAAGGTCAATGATGTTGGAGGAGGACTCCTGTGCAACGCTAAACGAGTTCCCAAGACGTATGTCAACGCTTGCCGGCTGTATCTGCGCCGGTGTCATCGGCTCTATCTTAAGACTGCCGTTTTGCAACATGTCTTTAATTGTTATGTCGGATAAGATCATCCCCGTTCTCCTTTGCTTATCTTTACATTTTACCACTAAAATGTGATATTTGCAAGATTTACTTTTTATTCTTGACCATAACAATGCTTCGAGAGTTGCCCTTTTCATCAAACTCTAATTTCGTCTCGAACATACCGGTGTTCTCCAGCAGTTTGTATAGCTTTGCATAGCCGTAGTTGCGGGAGTCAAAATCCGGGAATTTACGTGAGATGATGGTGCCGAGTTTGGATAACATCATCCAACCGTCCTCTTCCGAATCCTTTTCGATAATCTTCATCATCTCTTCTATCATCTTTTGAGGAAGTTTTTGCTTTTTGTTCTGGGGTTTTTCCTCCACAAACAGCGTTTCAAGGATAGTAAACTTGTTGCAGGCGGAGCGAAATGCCACCGGTGTTTTCTGCTCGCCCATGCCGAGCACATACATCGCGGACTCGCGCAGACGCAGTGCAAGCCGTGTAAAGTCACTGTCGGACGACACGATACAAAATCCGTCCACATTCTCGGCATAGAGGATGTCCATCGCATCTATAATCATCGCGCTGTCGGTTGCGTTTTTACCCTGGGTATAGCTGAACTGTTGCACCGGATTAATGCCGTACTCCAAAAGTAGTTTTTTCCACGCAGTCATGTCGGTGCTGGTAAAGTCCCCGTAGATACGACGATAGGCGGGTGTCCACTCGTGCGACAGCTCGTCTAAGATAAACTTAATATAACGTGGCGAAATATTCTCCGCGTCTATCAATAGGGCGATACTGCGCTCGTTGTCTTTATTCATATTTTGTTCCATTTCTTAATTTATGTTTTTTCGGTTTCACCACACGCTTGAAAGAAAAAACTTACAGTTCGAAAGTCGGCTGTTAACGTATAATGTCCGTCCCTACATATTTTTGCAGTACCTCCGGCACGCTGACCGAGCCGTCACCGTTTTGATAGTTTTCAAGTATTGCGGCGGTGGTGCGTCCAACCGCGAGCCCACTGCCGTTGAGGGTGTGCACCAGTTGGGTTTTCCCCTCGGCGGTGCGGTATCTGATCGCCATACGACGCGCCTGATAATCGATAAAATTGGAGCAGGAGGATATCTCGGCGTATCGACCGTAGGAGGGCAGCCAAACTTCGATGTCGTAGGTCTTAGCACTGCTCGCGCCCATGTCACCACTGCAGAGCAGCACACGACGGTAGGGCAGTTTTAACGCTTCAAGGCATCGCTCAGCATCGCGGGTGAGCATCTCCAGTTCCTCAAAACTCTGTTCCGGAGTTGTGAACTTGACTAACTCCACCTTTTGAAATTGATGTTGACGGATAAGCCCTCTTGTGTCACGACCCGCCGCGCCCGCCTCAGAGCGAAAACAGGCGGAGTAGGCGCAGTAGCGCAGAGGCAATTCCGCCTCGGTGAGAATCTCGTCGCGGTGGAGGTTTGTCACCGGAACCTCGGCGGTCGGTATCAGATAATAGTCAAGACCCTCGAGCTTAAAGGCATCGTCCTTGAACTTCGGCAGTTGACCGGTGCCGGTCATGCTGTCGGCGTTGACAATATAGGGCGGTATAATCTCGGTGTAGCCATGATTTTGGGTATGGGTATCGAGATAGAAGTTGATGACAGCGCGCTCCAGTGCCGCACCGAGCCCCTTGTAGAAGTGAAAACGCGCACCGGTCACCTTGCCGGCACGCTCTGGGTCGAGCAGACCGAGGTTTTTGCCAATCTCCCAGTGGGGCAGGGGATCGTATTCAAAGTTTTTCGGCTCGCCGACGAGTTTTATCTCGACGTTATCTGCATCACTGGTGCCAATCGGCACGCTCTCGTCCGGAGTGTTAGGGATAAAGAGAAGGGTCTCACGCTGTTTTGCTTCCAGCTCTGATATCTCGGCGTCGTTTTGCTTAATGGTGGCGGAAAAACTTTTAAGCTCGGCAAAGATAGCACTGCAATCCTCACCTGCCTTTTGTTTAACCGGTATTTCCTTGTTTTTTTTGTTCTGCTGTGCCTTAAGATTATCATTTTCCGAGGCGAGCGCACGGCGGCGCTTGTCTATATCAATAAGGCTGTCGATCTCGCCGCTATAATCCTTGCCCCTGCCGGCGAGAGCTTTTTTGACGCTGTCGGCGTCCTCTCGTATTCTTTTTATGTCTAACATAGTTTATCTCCTTTTTTTATTCTGTCGGTTTACCGTCCACAGTTTCAATATTATCTGCATATGACCAGTCAATTATCGGGTTATCAGCAAAGTTGACATAATGCAATTTTGGTAATTCGCCGATAAGGGATATGTCGGTCAAACCCACGTCCGATATCATCAACTCGGTCAGCTCGCTCATCCCTAAAAACATTGACAGGTCGTTGATACGTATACTATCGCCCCCCATCATAACTGTCTGCATATTGACAAGGTTGCTCACCGGCGAGAGGTCTAAGGCGGTGCCGTTATTCACGTATAACGCTAAGTAGGTTAAATCTACAAGTTCTGAAATCGGTTGAATTGAGTAGACGTTATCGGAATTTATGGCAATCCTTTTAAGACTTTGAAGTTCCGACAAAGCGGATATGTCAAAATTTCCATAGAGGAAAAGTCCTTCGAGGTTGTTTATCCCGAGCAGTGGCGACAGGTCGGCGGTCGCCCCCTCATAATTTTCCAACGTTAAAGAGTTTAGGTTTACAAGCTCGGAACAGATGGAGACATCCAAGTTTTCTATGCCGTGAAAGGATAGCTGTTCAAGGTGTGTAAGTTGCGCAAGCCATAAAAATTGTGACCGATCGGTGGTCAGGATATGCAGGTTGGTGACGCTTGCAAACACAGAGGTATCGACATCGTCGTCTGTCTCAAGATTTCTAATCGTCAATTTGTTAAGATTGCCGAGCTTTGCAAAATGTGATAGGTCGTCCAGTGACTTTATTGTCTCGGCAACACCGCCCTGCGGAATCTGCCCTATCTCTAATTCGGTTATATATTGCAGATCGGACAGCAGGATATCGCCTTCATACTTTGCGG
>CAYJMO010000050.1:3240-16404 GCA_964371365.1 uncultured Oscillospiraceae bacterium | reverse complement strand
AGGAGGAGATTGGGTCGTCACTCGCGAGCGATGCCTCAACATGTGGTGCAACATCGTTGACAAAGAGGCTGACGTTCGGGACACGATAGGTCTCCGGCTCGGTCTCTGTTGTGTTTTTAAGTGTGTACTCCAGCACACCGGAGCCGAGGTCAAGGGAATAACTGTCGATATTATTGTCCGCAAAATGCGACATTATCTCGGAATATTTCGGATTGACAGTCTCCTCCGGCATACGCAGAAACACCGCAAGCATAATCGCGGCGGCAATCACCAGTATATAGATTATTATCGAGCCGTTATTTCTGTTACGTTTAACCAAAATGTTTGTTATCCTTTCTTAAATACTATTCGTAGACCTTAGGGTCCAGCGTACCTACATAGGGTAGGTTGCGATATTTTTCGGCGTAGTCAAGCCCGTAGCCTATCAAAAATTCGTCCGGAACTACAAACCCGACATAGTCACTGTGTATATCAGCCATACGGCGCTCCGGCTTATCCAAAAGGGTGCATATTCTGATGGATTTCGGATTTCTCGCATTGAGCAAAACCGTCAGGTGTTGCAGGGTGATACCGCTATCAAGAATGTCCTCAATAATAAGTATGTCCTTGTCCGCAACATTTATATCGAGATCCTTTATGACCTTGACGTTGCCGGAGGTTTTTCCACCCTTGCCGTACGACCCCACCACCAAAAAGGCTATCAAACGCGCCAGGGCGATAGGCCTAATCAGATCGGAAAAAACCACGACACCGCCCTTTAAAACCGATACAAGCAACAGCTCCTTGCCTTTATAATCCTGTGTAATCTGTTTGCCAAGCTCTGCGCATTTCGCCTGTATCTCCTCGGCAGTCAATAGAATCTCTTTTACATCCTCTTTCATAGTCTTCAAAATCCCTTATACAGTTAAAATTATACCACATATAGTATAACATTAATTTTGTGTTAAGATAAAGGGTTTTTTGTCGATTTGTAGAAATGCATAAAAAGAAATTTGAAATCGGCTCACAAAATGACAACTTTACCATCTTTTCGCCGAAGTATCTTGCCGTCCTTAAATTTTAACGACAGTAATCTTTTCAACATGACCTGTCTTGCCTTTTGCACGAGGTCGTCGGTCGGCTGTTGATGGGGTGCGATAAACCTCGCCGCCACCTCCAGTTGAACCGCCTTGTGTAGCTGTGTATAGCTTTTTAGGTCGATGCCCCCCTCCAGATATTGCGATGCTAACGCCCCTACCAAATCATGTGCCAGCTCGGTCGAGACTGCCGCACGGATGATCGCGCGCTCTGCGGCGGGATTTATCTCGTTTAGTATCGGCAAAACCTCGTTTCGTATTCTGTTTCGTAGATAAATATCACTGTCGTTGGTGGCATCGTGTCGATAATCGATATTATTATTTTCCGCAAAATCTCGAATTTCTTCGCGTGAGCAGTCATATAGGGGGCGAACAAAAAAATCACGCTTCGCCTTTATGCCGTGCATACCGCCCGAGCCGGTACCTCGTATCATCCGCATTATCACCGTCTCGGCGACATCTCCGGCGTTGTGACCGGTGGCAATTAACGCACCATATCTTTCATGCAACTCGCAAAAAAAATCCTGTCGGGCATTCCTGCCCCATGCCTCCGACCCGATAGGATTCCCCTGTCGATCGCGCCTGTGGGGGATAATCTTCTCGAAAAACTCTATTTCGTACCGCTCTGCTACCGCCCTGCAAAACTCCCGATCGCCGTCCGATGCCGCACCTCGCAGACCGTGGTCGAGGTGACAGAGACCTAAAACATTGACCTTAAACATCCTCTCATACTTTTTTAAAAGATACAAAAGCACCGCGCTGTCTGCACCGCCGGAAAATGCGACGATGACCGACGAGCCCGGTGGCAATAATGTACGACGGCGAACCGTCTGCAAAAATCTCTCGTTAATAATCATATTCTGGGTTTAAGAACCTCGTATGAGCACCGTCCCACATCAGTTCGGCAGTTCCGACCTCACCGTGACGATTTTTAGCGATAATACACTCGGCATGGGACTCGTCCGCCTCCTGATCATAGGTAAATTCGCGGTATAGAAACAGCACCGAGTCGGCATCCTGTTCAATAGAGCCGGAGTCGCGCAGATCGGCGAGCACCGGTCGGTGTTCCTCTTTACTGCGTTTTTCCGTTGCACGGCTGAGCTGTGACAGAGTCATGACCGGCACCATCAATTCCTTTGCCATGATCTTAAGATTTCGCGTTATCTCGCTGACCTCATTGACACGGCTGTCGGAGCGTTTACCGCTGGTCATCAGCTGTAGGTAGTCAATGATGATAAAGCCGACGCTCGGCATACGCGGGTCGGAGTTGATACGGCGAATCTTTGCCTTTATCTCCGGAACGGTTATGCCGGAACTGTCGTCGAGATAGATAGGCAGTTTCGACATCCGAGAGGAGGCATCGGCGAGCTCTTTCCATAGCTCCATGCGGTCGATACCACTGCGAAAGACGGAGCTGTCGAGTAGTGCCTCACTGGACAAAAGTCGCGCTGTGAGCTGTTCTCTACTCATTTCAAGAGAGAAGATGGCGACCGCCTCCTGCATACGTTTTGCAACGTTGGTGGCAATGTTTAGCGCAAAGCTGGTCTTGCCGACGCCGGGACGCGCCGCAAGTATCACAAGGTCCGATTTGCCAAGTCCCCCGAGCATTCTATCAAGATAGGTAAACCCTGTAGGTATGCCGAGGTATTTGTCACGGTCGGGACCGCTTATCTTTTGAACATGGCCGAGTGTTTCCGTTATCGGGGTCTCGATATGTATCAACGCTGAACTGTCACGACCCTGTCGCAGGTCGTATATCTTTTGCTCCGCAAACTCAAGCAGTACGGAGGAATCACTCTCTTTAGAGGTCGCCTCCAAAATCTCGGTCGCGGCTAACATCAGCCTACGCACCGAATATTTTTGCAGCATAATGTTGGCATAAGCCTTGATGTTGGACAGCGAGGGCACTGTCTCGGCAAGGCTCGCAAGGTACTGTTTTGCATCGTTCTCCCCCGCTATAATGCCATTCTCCACAATGTTATTGACTAAAGTGACGATGTCGATGGTCTGACTTTGCGTAAAAAGTCCTATCATCTGAGCGTAAATCTGCCCACGCTGTGGGTTATAAAAATGCTCCGGGGTGATTGTCTCGATAAGTTCCGAGAGCAGTGATGAGTCAATTATGACCGCGCCAAGCACCGCCTGTTCCGCCTCATGGCTGAACGGTTCCTCAATGCCGAGATTTTTAAGTTGTAAGTTTAATTCTCCTGCCATCTATGACCTTTTCCTATCCTTTCGTCTGTACTTTAAGCCGACACTACCGTCAGTTTCATGCTGCCGCTGACCGCCGTGTGTAGTTTTATCGTAAACTCGTACTCACCGAGTTCCTTAATATCGGCCACGGTTATACGACGTTTGTCAACATCGATGCCAAGCTCCGATTTGATAGCTTCGGCGACATCCTTTGAGGTGACGGTGCCGTAAATCTTGCCGTTTGGCGAGGTTTTAACAGCGACCTTGACCGATTTTCCGAAGAGTTTTTTGCCGTGGTTCTTCGCCTCCTCCAACTCCTCGTCTGCTCGGTGTTGTTTTGCAAGCTCCTTGTTTTTGACATCGTTTAGGGCTGCGGTGGACGCCTCGACCGCAATGCCTTTCGGGAATAAAAAGTTGCGTGCATATCCGTCCGAGACGGTAACCACCTCGTCCTTTTTACCGGTGCCCTTTACATCCTGTTTTAAAACTACTTTCATGATCCTTTACCCCTTATTATACTTCCATTATAAGTGGGATTATTATCGGGCGGCGTTTGAGCCTGCGATATAATAACCCTTGAGTTTGCTCACTGAGTTTGGTTATAACCGATTGTCGGCTGGCGGTGCTGGAGAGTTCATATTCGTACAGCACATCTCGTGCAAACTGCAAAACCTCCTCCAGGATAACCTGCGAGCCTTTGCCGTGGATAAAACCCTTTGTCTCGATATCGGGACCGGACAAAAGTTCCCTTGTCACGGCGTCCACCGAGGCGGCTATGACGATAAGTCCCTCCTCCGAGAGCATCTTGCGGTCGCGCAGAACCGAGGTGCCGACATCGCCTATACCAAGTCCGTCAACCAAAACATCCGCAACGCTGATAAGCTCACCTTTGGTTATGCCTTTACGGTTGATGCACAGCGTCTGACCGACCTCCGGAATAAATATATTCTTGCGGTCAACACCTGTCGACTCGGCAAGTTTTGCGTGTTTTATAAGCTGTCGCATCTCGCCGTGAACCGGCAGGAACATTTTGGGTCGCACAAGGGTCAAGAGCAGTTTCAGCTCCTCGGCACAGGCATGACCGGAGACATGCACGTCATACATGGATTCATAGATGACCTCCGCTCCAAGGCTAAGCAGGCCGTTGATGACACGACTGACCGTCACCTCGTTGCCGGGGATAGGTGTCGCGGAAATGATGATAAAGTCGCCGGGCACGACGTTAAGGTTGCGATGTGTGCCGGACGCCATTCGGGACAGAGCCGAGAGCGGTTCTC
Organism: uncultured Oscillospiraceae bacterium; assembly: GCA_964371365.1. Classification (GTDB taxonomy): domain Bacteria; phylum Bacillota; class Clostridia; order Oscillospirales; family Ruminococcaceae; genus CAYJBH01. The sequence goes on along the minus strand of CAYJMO010000050.1, from coordinate 11,858 downwards.
CCTGCGAGCCGGTGGTGACAACAACCAACTTCTCGGAGGTGAACTTCTTCATCTCTTCCATGTTGATTATGGTCTCACGCTTGGCGTTTAAAAAGCCGAGTTCCAGCGCCATCGAAACATTTTTCTCCATGCTGCGACCGGAAAAGACCACCTTGCGCTTGTGTTGGGTCGCGAGGTCGATAATCTGCTGTATGCGGTATATATTTGAGGAGAAACTCGCAATAAATATGCGTCGGTCCTGAGCCTGAATAAACAACTTTTTAAAGCTCTCGGCAACCTTTTGCTCACTCTCGGTAAAGCCGGGGCGCTCGGCGTTGGTGCTGTCCGACAGCATACACAGCACACCCTTTTTGCCGTATGAGGCAAAGGATTTAAGGTCGATACTTTTGCCGGAAATAGGGGTGAAATCCACCTTAAAGTCACCGGTATGGAGCACAATTCCGGCAGGGGTATCTATAGCGAGTGCAACCGCGTCCGGTATGGAGTGATTGACACGGATTGCCTCAACCGTGAAAACGCCAATCTTGGTCTTCTCGTTGGGCTCTATAACGTTGACCGTGGAGGTCTTGGCTATGCCGTGTTCCTCCAACTTATTGCGGATAAATCCGGCGGTCAATTTTGTTGCAAACACCGGTATTTTAAGTTTCTTCAGAAGATACGGTATCGCGCCGATATGGTCCTCATGACCGTGGGTGACGACAAGCCCTCTTATTTTTGCAGCATTCGTGACGAGGTAGCTAAAATCCGGAATGACAAGATCCACGCCGAACATATGGTCGTCCGGGAAGGATATACCGCAGTCTATTATCAGGATTTCATTGTCGCACTCCAACAGGGTGATGTTGCGACCAATCTCGCCGAGACCGCCCAGCGGCAGGATGTTGACCGTCTTTTTATCGCTGCCGGTCACACGATTTGTGGCGGCACTGCGACGGGTCTGTTTGACGTCGTCTTTTGCCTTTTTGTCGGCGATCTGCGCCGCGGAGGCGCGTCTACCAGCACCGGTCGAGCCTCCTCCGGTGGTGCCGGCGGGGCGCTTGTTTTGCGTTTTTGTCCTCGTTGTCGCTCCGGCGGGCTTCGCCGCCTGTTTGACTTCCGGCACCGACATTACCTTTTCAAAGGTAAACATCGGCTTAGATTTTTTCTCGCTAGGAGGTTTTTTGGGCGCACCTTTTGTGTTGTTTTGTGACATAGATATAGAATTTCCTTTCTGTTAGATAACAGCACGGCAGTATAAAACACGCCCGAGGAAAACACGCAAAGACCCTGTCGCTCCTACGGCAACAGGCGCATTTGGTGTAACAATGCTATTATCAAAATGTATATTATATTATATTGGCTTATCTGCCATGAATTACTGTTTACAGTAAATTAAATCTATTTACAGTTTACTTCTTTTCCGGATAAATGTCAAGTGGTTCGTCAAAATGTGGCTTAAAATATTAATTTTTTATTAATTTTCAATTAATTAGCTTGATTTTCATCTGAATTGTGGTAAAATATATCGAAAGTAATCGGATTATGTTTTTTATGAAACCAAAGAAGTCGAAAAAGATTTTAAATCGCCTTTCCAGTCGGGTTGTGGTGACCGGCACCGTCATACTGATTCAGTTGGTGTGGGTGCTACTTATCTCGCTCGGTGTTTCAAACCTGTCGGTTTTTATTAATGTTTTCGTAAGGCTTATCGGTCTTGTCATGATAATCTATCTTATCGGCACCGATTCCAACTCCTCCGCAAAGATGACCTGGATATTGGTATTGGCGTTTGTGCCTGCGTTCGGTGCGCCGCTGTTCATGCTTTTTGGCAATAAATACCCCGGACGTTCCTTCCATAAAAGGATGACCGAGACTACCAAAAAGCTGAAAAAACACCTCCGCTTCACGCCGGAATATCTCGACGAGATGGAGTCCTCTCATCCACAGATAACCGGAAAGTTCCGCTATCTCGAACACCACTGCGGTTTCCCCGTCTATAAAAACACCGACCTAAAATACTATCCTGTCGGCGAGAAGATGTTTGTCGACATGCTCAATGATCTGAAATCCGCCGAGCGTTATATCTTCTTAGAGTATTTTATCATCGACGAGGGCAGAATGTGGGGCGAGATACTGTCTATCCTTTGCGAGAAGGCGGAGCAGGGTGTCGATGTGCGGATAATCTACGACGATGTAGGATGTGTCAACACACTTCCGTCAAACTTCCCTCTGCTGATGCAAAAACACGGCATAAAGGTCATCGCGTTCAACCGTTTTATCCCCTTTGTTTTTGCCATAATGAACCATCGTGATCACCGCAAGATAACCGTTGTGGACGGTGTTGTCGCCTATACCGGCGGAGTAAATATAGCGGATGAATATATCAACGAGCTCGAACGATTCGGGCACTGGAAGGATAACGGTATACGCCTGTATGGTGAGGGTGCTTTTGGCTTTGCAATGCTATTTCTTGAGATGTGGGATACACTGCGGCGCAAAGGCGAGGATATATCGCTCTTTATACCGCCAAAAATAACCACACAGGGTGAGGGATATGTTCAACCTTTCACCGACTCCCCCCTCGACTTTGAGGATGTGGCGGAGAATCTGTTTTTAGATATAATCGGGAGTTCTCGTAAGTATCTTTATATCTATACCCCCTACCTTATAATCAACGCCTCCATGTCGGGAGCACTGCGCCGCGCGGCTAAACGCGATGTAGATGTGCGCATCATCACGCCTGCGATACCGGACAAGAAGTTTATCCATCGCATGACCCGCTCTAACTACCTGCCACTTTTGTTGCAGGGTGTGAAAATATATGAGTATACCCCCGGATTTTTGCACGCAAAAAGTCTTATAGCAGACGATGAAATTGGCGTCATCGGCTCTATCAACATGGACTTTCGCAGTCTTAACCTGCATTTTGAGTGCGGGGCGGTGGTGCATGACGAGGAGTTTATCTCCTCAATTAAACAGGATTTCACAGACACACTCTTTAAATCTCGTGAGATTTATATCGAGGACTGCAAAACCTCCTTTTTAGGCAAGATGTACGACGCGGTGATGAGGGTATTTTCACCACTTTTATAGCTCTTTAGCTTTCTTTATCCACCTTTTTCATATTCTTAAGGTTGCCGAGTTTTTCGGCGCGTCGTTTTAACTCCGCCTCGATATCGGCGAGCGGAATGTCTTTATATGCTACCAGCACTAACGAGTGGTAGAGTAGGTCGCACAGCTCGTTAACAAGGTCATCGCTGTTATTATTTTTGGCGGCGATGATGCTCTCGGCGCACTCCTCCCCTATCTTTTTGAGGATTTTATCCTCCCCCTGCTCAAATAGGTAGGCGGTGTAACTGCCGTCCTCCTTAGCCTCCTTGCGCTGTAAAATCGTGTTATAAAGCTCATTTATTATCATTGTATATTTCCTTAAAAAAACAACTGTACTCACCGGTGTGGCATGCCACACCGGTTTGGTTAACCTTTATTAATAGCGTGTCGTCGTCACAGTCCGCCTTGATGGACACCACCTTTTGTAGGTGACCCGAGGTCGCACCCTTGTTCCATAGCTCGTTCCTTGAACGGCTATAAAACCAGGTGTAGCCGGTTTGTAACGTCTTTTGAAGCGATTCTTCGTTCATATAGGCAAGCATCAACACCGCGCCGGTGTCCTCCGCCTGCACTATGGCAGGGATAAGCTCCCCTTTTTTAAAGTACCTTGAAAGATCCATGTTATCAGCCATTCTCCGCAATCCTTACCGCCTCGGTGAGTTCAATATTGCCGTGGTAGAGCGATTTGCCACATACCGCACCGTCAACACCTATACTCTTGAGTGTAGCTAAATCATCGAGAGAATGTATGCCGCCGCTCGCAATCAGCGTGCAACCGACCGCCGCTCGCAGTGCCTTGGTCTGCTCTATGTTCGGACCCGAGAGGGTGCCGTCCTTGGCTATATCTGTAAAGATAAGTGTGCCGACACCAACCTGCTCACACTGCTTTGCAAACTCGATGTAGCCGGTGGTGGAGCTACCCAGCCAACCGTCGGTCGCGACAAAACCATCCCTCGCATCGATGCTGACCGCAATCTTATCGCCAAAATTCACGGTGAGAGTCTTTAAAAACATCGGGTCTTTGAGTGCCGCAGTGCCGACAATGACACGGTCAATACCCTCGTCTAAATAGCTTTTAACGCTATGCATGTTGCGGATACCGCCACCGACCTGCACAAAGCCGTCAAAGCGTCTCGCCGCCTCGCATATAAGCTCGTCGTTGACCACCGAGCCGATTTTTGCACCGTCAAGATCCACTAAATGAAGTTGGTTGCAGTGTTTTTTGAACTGCAGGGCAACCTCAACTACATCCTTCCCTACCTGCTCCACCTCATTAAAATCCCCCTTATAAAGGCGAACCGGTAGACCGTTTTTAATATCAATAGCCGGATAGATTAACATTTTGTACCTCTTTCTATATATCGTATACTCTACAACGTCCCCTTGGTGGAGCGTATTTTATCATCCTTTATCATGGACGCACCACCCAGTGCACGTCCAAACGATTTAAACAGTGCCTCGACCATATGGTGCGGATTTTGACCGTAGTCCACCTTAAGGTGTAGTGTCAGTCCGGCATTACTCGCAACGGCATAGAAAAACTCCTCCACCATGGCAAGATCAAAGTTCGGCATATACGCGCCATTGAACATCGGCGCATCAAACACGAGGTAGGGTCTCCCACTCACATCTACACAGCAAAAGGCAAGGGCTTCGTCCATAGGGGTGAACATGGTGCAAAATCTTGTGATCCCGACACGGTCACCGAGTGCCTCTTTTATAGCCTGACCGAGCACTATGCCGACATCCTCCACCGTATGGTGCATATCAACTTCAAGGTCGCCTTTCACACTCGCCGAGAGGGAAAAACCACCGTGAAATGCCATGGCGTTAAGCATATGGTCAAAAAAACCTATCCCGGTGTCCAGCGAAATTTCGCCGGCGGCATCAAGATTTAGCGAGAGTGAGATGTCCGTCTCCTTGGTCTTTCTATTTATGGTTGACTTTCTCAATTTATGATCATTCCTTTCTCGATGTTGGTATTTTATTTGTTCGGACGACCAATGGTCGCCCCTACTCCCTGACCATAAGGCTCTCATAATGTGCCGTCAGCCCCTCAACCTTGGCTATCTCGCCGGCATCGGTGCGAAGCGACATGAATTCTTTTTTTGAGAGGTGGATGTAGGATGATTTTTTGAGGTAGCTGTCCACCGAGAGAGGCGAGAAAAACCTCGCACTCCCAGAGGTGGGCAGAACATGATTCGGTCCTGCGATATAGTCACCGATAGGCTCGGGTGAATACTCACCAAGGAAGATAGAACCTGCATTTTTAATGCTGTCCAGCAAACCTGTAGGTCGCTCGGTCAAGATTTCAAGATGTTCCGGTGCAAACTGGTTTGATACCTCCACCGCCTGTTTTAAGCTCCTGTAGACATAAGCAAAGCCGTAGTTTTCGATGGACTGCTCGGCGATCCCACCTCTGTTAAGCCGACCTAACTGTTTTATCAACTCCTTGCCCACCTTTTTGGCAAAGGATACGCTCGGACACAGTAGTACCGAGGAGGCGAGCGGGTCATGCTCCGCCTGAGAGAGCATGTCCGCCGCGATGTAGGCAGGATTAGCCTTTTCGTCGGCGATGATTAAAATTTCACTCGGACCGGCAATCATGTCGATATCCACAGCGCCGAACACCATCTGTTTTGCGGTGGCTACATATATATTGCCGGGACCGCAGATTTTATCCACCTTTTTAATGCTCTTTGTGCCATAGGCGAGTGCCGCTACCGCCTGTGCGCCACCGATGGTGTATATTGTGCTCGCTCCGGCGATGTGAGCCGCAGCAAGGATAGCATCCTTTATAGAGGTATTTTCACCGTGTATCATGTTCGGCGGGACAACCATGCAGATGTCCTTGACACCGGCTATTCTCGCAGGAATTGCGTTCATAAGCACGGAGGAAGGATATGCCGCTGTACCACCCGGCACATATATGCCCACCCGTTCGAGTGGCATTATGCGTTGACCGAACACACTGCCGAGCTTTGTCTCGTAGCTGTACCCCTCGCGAAGTTGCAGGCGGTGGTACTGCTCTATCCTCTCGGCGGCGAGTTTTAGCGCATCATAAAGGGCGGTCTGTTTTAGCTTTAAACGTTTGGAGGCAAGCGCCGCCTCCTCCATAGGTATCTCAAAGTCGGACAGCTTTATGCCGTCAAAACGCTCGGTAAATTCGGCGAGCTTTTCATCGCCTCCCTCACGCACCGAGCGCAAGATTTCAGTAACGGTATCCCTCACCTCCTGTGGCACCTCACGGGTGCGGGAGATTGCCGCCTCTAACAGCTGATCTGAGTTATTAGACTCAATAATCTTAAGCATTGTACTGTGTGTCCTTTTTATTGTTCGTTGCGGAGCATCGATATCAGCTCCTCAATCTCGTCCTTGCGCAGTTTCATGGAGGCTATATTGGAAATAATTCGCGCCGATATGTCGGTGATATCCTCCACCACGGTAAGACCGTTTGCACGCAGTGTCTCCCCCGTCTCCACAATGTCTACAATGGCGTCGGCAAGCCCTAAGAGCGGTGCGAGTTCGACCGAACCGTCTATCTTTATAATCTCGACATTTAATCCCTTGCCCTCAAAAAAGGTTTTCGCAACCTTTGGATATTTTGTCGCTATGGTGAGTGTGCCGTCTATCTCCTCATAAGAAAATCCGTTCGGAGCCGCAACCGCAAAGCGACAACGACCAAAACCGGTGTCCAACAGTTCATAATAACTGCCACCCTGCTCCCGCATGGTGTCCTTGCCGACCAGACCGATATCGCAGACCCCATGGGTAACATAGGTTATAACATCCGCCGCCTTGGCGAGCACCAGTTCATACCTGCCGTTTTGTATCGGTATTATAAGTTTTCTTGTATCGGAGCCAACTTCACCCATATCAAGCCCTGCCGCCTCCATCAACTTGCAGGCGTTTTTTTGCAGTCTGCCCTTTGTCAACGCCAATCGCAAAGGTCGATCAATATTTTTCTCGTTTTGTTTTATGTCTATGATGGAATCGACGTTGACAACAAAACCTATAGCACTGCGCTCCTCACCGAACCTGCCATACAGTCGGTCATATCGACCGCCCGAGAGAAGAGCCTCACCAAATCCGGCACTATAGGCGGAAAAGATAATGCCGGTATAATAGTCAAACTGCTGTACCAGACCAAAGTCAAAGCTGATATACTCGCCGTATCCCTCATCACAGAGGCGATTATAAAGATGTTCCAGCGTCGAGAGTATCTGATTTGCTTCCTTTATATCGGCGAAGAGCTTTTTCGCCTTGAGCATTTCGTCTTTATCACCGAAAAGCCCGGGCATGGCACATAGCAACTCGCATATCTTCTTGTTTTCATCGTCGAAGTTTTTAAGCAGTTCAAAAAGGGCGGCGACATTCTTCGTCTCCATATAGCGGTGCAGTCGCTCACACTCCCCTTTATCAAGAGGAAGTTTTCCCACCACAATGTCAAACAGCGCGGCATGACCGAGCTCCACCTTGAAGTTCTTCAGTCCCGACGATTTAAGAGCCTCTATCGAAAGACGAACAATCTCAAGGTTTGCATCAAATTCATCGGTAGCGCCTATCAGCTCAACACCGCTTTGAGACATCTCATGACGCTTGCCCCCATAGCTCGCCTGTCGCTTATATACCGACTGATTGTATGAGATTCTTAGCGGAAATGAGGAGTTTTTAAAACAGCTGCTGACCATCCTCGCTATGGGGGTTGAGCTGTCACAACGCAGTGCCATCATGCGACCTTCATCGTCGGAAAAACGATAGGCGCTCTCATCGGAATAATCTCCGGCAAGGTCAAAGACGTCGGCATACTCAAAGGTCGGGGTGGCAATGGTGCGGTATCCCCTGTCGTTGAAAACACCGAGCAGTGATGTTTGAAGTTCCTGTTTTTTTATATATCGATCAAATAAGGTGTCGGTGGTACCCTGCGGCAGACCAATTCTTTTATTGCTCATAATCTCCTTTAATGGTATTTTTTTGTATTATCTCATATAGTTATTATAAAGTCAATCTTATGTTATTGAGAAAATGTATTGACCTTATAAACTTATGTCATTATAATATAAACATACAGCATGAGAGAAAGGGAGTGTAAACCATGTCACTTAAAAACCTATCACCGAGTGAATTCACCATCAACCCGTTTGAGAAACTTAAAAACGAGTGGGCTCTGCTCAGTGCCGGAAATGAAGAAAAATGCAACACCATGACCGTCTCGTGGGGGGGACTCGGCGTGATTTGGGGCAAAAATGTCGCCACCGTCTATGTGAGACCGCCGCGCTACACCTATGAGTTTTGTGAGCGCGAGGAGATGTTTTCACTATCCTTCCCCGGTGAGGGGGCTAAAAAGGACCTCGGTGTCCTCGGCTCACTGTCCGGTCGGGACTGTGACAAGCTCTCAAGAACCTCCCTCTCCATGGCTTTTTCAGACGGTGTGCCGTATATAGCCGAGTCGGAGTTAGTATTTATCTGCAAAAAACTGTATCACACCGACCTCGACCCAAAAAATTTCTATGACGAGGGTATTGAGGAAT
>CAYJMO010000050.1:0-3140 GCA_964371365.1 uncultured Oscillospiraceae bacterium | reverse complement strand
ACCGCCTCCATCGACCTTTGATAGTCATCGGCAATTTCAAGGGGCACAAACGCCTGTATAGTGCCGGCAAAACCTCCACCCTGCAGGCGCGATGCACCCCTGCCGTTTAGTACATTCTGGCTTAAAGCAAGCGCGAGTGGGATATTCTGCTCGCGTGAATTCTCCGGCTTGTAGGCGTTTTGCAGATACTCAAAGGAGGAGTGACCACAGCGTGTTATGACCTCCAAAAAGCCCTCCATGTCGCCGTTCTTTGCCGCATTGTACGCCATACCTACTCGGTCGCACTCCATGTAATAATGAATCGCACGCAGTGCACAGCGGTCACCTAACCTCTCACGCACCTCACCAAGACGTGCGAGCAGGGTGTCAAACGAAAGGTCGCGAAGAACACTTTTTCCGAACAGCACGGCAACGCTCTTCATCTCTATCGGTATAGAGGCATAGTCACCGGTGAGGTCGGCATGGTTGCCGCCGGTGTCGGTGATGCAAAGCTCGTATCCGTGCTTTGCGAGGTTTAGATCCACCTGCTCCACCACCGGATTTTTCGTATCCTCAAAGTCTATGCTGATTATACCACCGACGGCGCAGGCGGTCTGGTCCATAAGTCCGCTCGGCTTGCCAAAGTAGACATTCTCGGCATACTGGCCGAATATCGCTATCTCGACCGGAGTGAATTTCGCGTCATTATATAGTCCGTTCAAGATCATGCCGAGGCAGACCTCAAACGCCGCAGAGGAGGATAGTCCCGAGCCGCGAAGCACATCGTTGGTGGTGTACGCTTTAAAACCGCCCACTTCGCCGCCGTTGTCGACAAACGCCTTGCATATGCCACGTATTAAAGAGGAGGAGTGCTCCTTTTCTGCCTCGATGACATTTAGCTCGGTGACGTCTATCACGTCTTTTTTATCAAAACCCTTAGATTTGAGCTCGATAACACCGTCGTTCGTCGCCTTAACCACCGCGATCATGTCAAGGTTGACGGAACCGGCGAGGACGATGCCGTGGTTGTGGTCGGTATGATTGCCGGCAATCTCTGTTCGTCCCGGCGCGGAGAAGATGCGGATATCTCCGTCTCCAAACAGCGCACAAAACTCATCAATCGCCGATATGTAACGCTCGACCATACCATCTGCCCTACTGCCGTACAGCTCGGCAAATTTACCGCCGAGTTTATTGTTTTGAAGTATCTCTATCCATTCTACCCTGTTCATAAAAATATCACTCTCCAAAAATCTATTTTTTAAATTATATCACAAATATAAGGATTTGCAAATAGAAATGTTAAAGAAAAATGAAATTATATCGCTCACAATAACCGACATCAACAGCGAAGGGGTCGGGGTCGGACATATTGACGGCAGGGCTGTGTTTGTGCCGTTCACCCTAACGGGCGAGGTTGTGAAGGTGCGCATCGAAAAGGTGCTCAAAAATCTTGCACACGCGAGAGTTGTGGAGATTGAAAAACCATCATCCGCGCGCACCGAGCCGGACTGCGAGGCATTTTTTCGGTGTGGTGGCTGTGCCTTTCGTCATATGACCTATGAAAAGGAGCTCGCCGCGAAGCTCGGCACGGTGAACTCCGCGTTTAAAAGGATAGGGGGGCTTGACATAACAGCCGAGAAAATCCTCCCCTCTCCATCAACCGAGCGATACCGTAACAAGGCGCAGTTTGTGGTGCGACGGGTGGACGGTGCGTTAAAGACCGGCTTTTTTGCGCCGCGCTCCCACCGATTTGTGCCGATAGAGGACTGCAAACTGCAACCGAATATCTTTAATCGGATAGCAAACACCTGTTGTCGATATTTCGATGAGATGAATCTAAGCTGTTATGATGAGGTGAGCGGCAAGGGCGATATTCGACACCTCTTGCTAAGATGCTCCGGCGATGAAACCGATGTTATGGTCTGCGTTGTTCTCACACGTCCTGCCAAACTCTCCCCTCTTTATGATCTGCTATGTAAGAGTTTTAAAGAGAAAATCACCTTGATTGAAAACATTAACCCCAACAAGACCAACGTTATCCTCGGCAGAAAAAACACCGTCATCGGCGGTGATGGCCATATCACAACGCGACTTTTCGCAGACAGTGACTATGACGTGAGCTATGACATCTCCCCCCACTCCTTTTTTCAGGTGAACACAAAGGGCGCCGAGGGGTTATATGAAGTGGTGAGGGAGTTTGCGGCGCTAAAAACCGGCGAGCGAGTTTTGGACCTGTACTGCGGTGTTGGCAGTATAGGCATGTCTATCTGCTCCAAAGAACAATCCTTAGTCGGGGTGGATATAGTAGAGTCGGCGATATCCGCCGCAAAAAAAACCGCCGATAAAGCCGGCTTTATAGATGCCGAGTTTATCTGCGCCGATGCCCATGTCGGGCTGTCGGGCGGAGCTCACTTTGACCTTGTCATTGTCGACCCACCGAGAAAGGGTCTTGATGCGCGCACCTGTGAGCTACTGCTCGAGTGCAAAGCAGAGCGAATTGTGATGGTCAGCTGTAACCCCTCCACCGCCGCCCGAGACGCGGCTCTGCTGTCGGTCGGCTACAAGGTCGAGCGGCTAAAAGCGGTGGACATGTTCCCACGGTGCGCGCATGTGGAAACGTGCGTACTTTTATCCCACAAGGATCCGCAAAATTGCTATTAATACAATACTGACATAAATAAAACAGGCATAAAATGGATTTAAACACCGACATATTTGAACAGGCGAAACTCACCGTCATGTCGTCACCGCACTATCGGGACGGCATCGGCACGCTGTCAGAAAAGAGTGTGCACAGCGTCCTCAAGGAATGTTTTGCACCGAGCGAGGACTGCAAAGAGGTCAAAATCTCCGGCATGTACGCCGATATCTTCACCGGCGAGAGCATTATCGAGATTCAGTCCGCCTCCTTTGATAAACTGCGTAAAAAGCTCACGGTTTTTTTGCCACTCTATCCGGTGCACATCGTCTACCCCGTCATCAGAACACGGCAGATAGTGCTGATGGACGAAGTGACCGGCGAGGTGATACACAAACGCAGGTCCCCGTTGAAAGGCTCGGCGTTCGATGTGTTTTTTGAGCTGGCAAAAATCCGCACACTTCTCTCGGACGAGCGTTTATCGATATCGGCGGTGGTGATGGACGCCATCGACTACCGC
>CAYJMO010000049.1:0-16538 GCA_964371365.1 uncultured Oscillospiraceae bacterium | reverse complement strand
ATACCGGCGGTGCTACTGCCAAAATTGGCGGTCAGTGCGACCAACGGCATGACGGCGGTGGTGGCAAGTGTGATACTCTGCTACCTATTAAGGCCGGCACTGCACAAGGCGAAAATCCTCGCCTAATCGCTTGATGACTTGGACTGGTGGATTAAATACGCGTCGATAAAACCGTCTAACTCACCATCTAAAACGGCGCCTACGTTGCCCATCTCAAAGCCGGAGCGATGGTCTTTCACGAGGGTGTAGGGCATAAAGACATAACTGCGTATCTGGTGACCCCACGCAATCTCCTTTTGATCCCCTTTTATGTCCTCAATACGATCGAGGTGCTCCTGCTCTTTTATCTGCACCAGTCGACTTTTGAGCATCTGCATGGCAACATCGCGGTTTTGGAATTGACTGCGTTCGTTCTGGCAGGCGACCACTATGCCGGTCGGCAGGTGGGTTATGCGCACCGCACTTTCCGTCTTGTTGACGTGCTGTCCGCCGGCACCGCCGGAACGGTAGGTGTCAACGCGTAAATCCTCCGAGCGGATTTCCACATCGTCGCTGTCCTCCAACATCGGCATGACCTGTAGTGACGCGAACGAGGTGTGGCGGCGACCACTGGAGTCAAAGGGGGAGACACGCACCAGACGGTGCACGCCGTTTTCCGACTTTAAAAAGCCGAACGCATTGTCCCCCTCGCACAAAAAACTTACGCTCTTGATACCGGCATCGTCACCGGCGAGGTAGTCCAGCACCTTTATTTTATAGCCTCGTTTTTGGGCGTATCGGCTGTGCATACGGTAGAGCATCTCCACCCAGTCCTGCGCCTCGGTGCCACCTGCACCGGCGTGGTAGGTCAATATCGCACTGCTACTGTCATACTGCCCTTTGAGCAGTGTCAACAGCCGCAATTGTGAATACTCCTCTATCAGTGCCGCGAGGGTGCTCGCAAACTCGGTGAGCACCGACTGCGCTCCCTCCTCGTCCGCCTCCTCCGACGCCATTAAAAGCAGGGTTTCACAGTCGTCATAACCACCGCACAGCTTTTCAAAAGCGGTAATTTTTTCACGGGCGGAGCGCATCTCGGCAAAGACGCGCTCGCTATTTTTTTTATCGTCATAAAAACCGGCGAGCGCCGTCATCTCCTCCAGTTCGGTGATACGGTCTTTAAGTCGGTCTATCGCCAGCGTCCTACCCAGCTCGTCAAACTGTGGTTTGAGTGCCTCAAGCGCCCTTTTTTGTTCGTCAAATAGTAGCATAACTTCCTTTGTTTTTTGTACTGTATTAATAGTATAGTATGGATATACTGTTTCGTCAAGCTAATTTGTCATCAAGAAATAACGTTGCCAACGCGTCGGCTGCATACTGCGCCGCCTGTTTTGCCTCGTCGAGGGTGTTGGCGTGACCGCCTACCTCTAATAACAATGCGCCGGTCGAGAGTTGTTGATTGTAGTTGCGATAATCAAACAGTATCGAGCGCGTCAAGGTCGGATACTCGCTCTCCATCGCCGACTGCCATGCGGTCGCGAACTTCAAATTCTCGGTGTAGTTAGGCATACCCATCGTGCCGTCGTCCACACCGCTGATAAGCATGATCTGCGCCGTCTTGTTGCCCTCTATCATGGTGACCGGCTTGACCCTCGTGCCGCCGGCACGCTCCAACGCGTCACGGTGGACGTCGATAACAACCTTGATGGAGGGGTACTGTTCGAGGTAGTTTATTACCGTCTGTTCCGACGCATCATAACTGCCGTTGTAGGAGTATTCATCGTGCAGTGTGCGATCATGCAGGGTATTGATGCCGGCCTCGTTTAAAACCTCAACCATGACCTCACCGACCGATACTATGTTTTGAGTGGTGTCACTGCTTCGGCTCGGCAACGAGGGGTCATAATAACCTACGTCGGTAGGCTCATAGCTCTCGGTCGCATGGGTGTGATAGATGAGCACCTGCGGCTCACTCGAATTCACCTCCACCGTGAATGGTAGCGGCTGAGCGGCGTAGGCGAGCACCTCGTCGTTGGTGTGGTGGGTCAGATTGAAAAGGTGACCGGACGACAGTGCAACGGTTTTAAGATCCTCACCCGGTAGGACGGTGAGCTGTTCTATCACACCCATCCCCTCCGGTATATCCACCACCGCATCTATCGGGAAGATATCCTTTGCCGGCTCACCGAACAAAAGCGGCACCGACTGCCAAAATCCTTTCGGCTCGATACTCTGCGCCTGTTCGTATAACGGCTCGGTTATATAGACATTATCATTCGACGGTGAAAACAGCATACCAACAAGATTTGCACCGCTCGCCATAATAACAAGTAGCGCAGTCGGCATTAAAAATTGTCTCATCAGCCGCCTGCGCATTAATCTGTTTTTTATTGAAAGCACTTTTGACCTCTCACAAATGTTCCTTAATAAACATATGTGATTTATGAGAAGTTAATGACTATGATTTTTCTTTTTTGAGTACCGGCAGAAGAAGAATAACACCCACCAGTGCCACCACGCCGAGCGTGCCAAAGAGGACAAGTTGGTTGGTTATCGGGCTGAGAATCATGGGGAAAAACAGTGCCGCGAGCGAAAAACCGACCATCACACAACCGTAGTTGGAGCCGATGTTTTTAAGCCCGAACAGCTTGCCGGTGATGAGTGGAAAGGTGCCGGAGATACCACCGTAACAAAAGGTTATCACAATAATGACCGCCATCAACAGATAACTTTGGGCAAATATCAGCAAAAACGCGCCGATGGTGGTGAGAACTAACTCAACAATGGCGGTGAGACTGCGACCTATCCTGTCGGAAAGCAGTGGGAAGAACAGCCGACCGAGTGCGTTGCTCACGCCGGTTAGCATTATCATTACGGTTGCCATGCCGTCGGTGAGACCACGCTCCAACGACAGCGATTTAAAGGAGGGGTTGAGGATAAAATACACTGCAATGCCAAACATCATGGCGACGGTGATAAAATAAAAGACAGGTTTTTTGAGCATTTCACCGGTAGTGAGGTCGTGCTCCGACGCGCTCGCCGCCCCTGCTGCCGCACCCTCTTTAGGCATGGTGATAAAGGAAAAACAGGCAAGAGTCGCCACGAGGAAGATTGCACCCAGTATCAAAAATGTGTTTTGCAGTCCGACCATGCCCACAAGTTGTTCGACAAGTGGTGCAAATATGACGGTAGAAAAGCCGAATGTGCAGACCGAAATACCGGTTGCAAGACCGCGTTTGTCGGGGAAGTTGCGCTGTGCAGTGCTGATGACCGCATTATATCCCATGCCGACGCCAAAACCGCCGAGTATGCCGTAGGTAAAATAGATAAGTATGCCGAGGTTTGTCGGCAAAAACGCGGTTGCAAACATGGCGATCGCAAGTAAAACCCCACCGATTAGCACCGTTTTTTGTGTGGTTATCTTGACCTGTACTCTGCCGCCAAATAGGATTCCCACCACAAAAAAGGAGAGCATAAAGGACGAAGTTAGCTTAACGTCGGCGGCATCAAGGGCGAAATATTCGCTCACCGGCATTACAAAGATACTCCAAATGTAGATAATGCCGAGAAATAACTGCATTATCGAGCCAAAAATTAATACCACGTTTCTGTTTTTCTCTGTCATACTTTTCATCTCCTGTTAATAAAAAAAGTCGCAAGTAGGCGAATAAACGCCGTCCTGCGACAACATTTGCATCCTATTATTTTTTGCTGAGAATTTTGCGATAGCTTGATATGAAGGCGGCACACTCGGCGCTCTTTTTCTCCTCGCTCATGCCGTCACAACTTTTTATAAAGCCGTTAACCACCCATTCGGTGTACAGCAATATCCTATCAAATTCCGAGACGCTATTAAATAGATAGCGGTCGCATCGTTTAAAGAGTTCGGCATATGTATAGTCCTTAAAACCTGCCAAAAATTCCGTAGCCTGTTCACCGCCATCCTCGCGCATCCTGTCATAGAACAAAAAGACGTGCGGATAAACGTCACTCAGACGAAATCTGAGCTCTAACATCTCGCTTAGCAGAGCAAAAAAGTCGCTCTCGCCCCTGTTAAGTTTATCGTAATAGTCGCCGACGAGGATAAGCGCGCAGTACTCCGCAATGAAATCAAATAGGTTTTGCTTGTTACCGAAATAGTGGAACAGTATCCCCTTTGATATGCCTGCCTCGGCGACAATCCTGTTTGTGCTCGCGTTGTCATAGCCATATAGGGCAAACTCCTTAATGGCGGCAGAAATTATCTTGTCCTGCTTTGCAACGTTAGTATCGAAAAACTTCTGGTTGATGGTATTACCTCTTCCTAAATCTTATTTTGACAAGGTGTCCACCCCGGTCAATTTATTTCAGTTTAACATAAAAATCATATATTTGCAATACCGCACCCCATTTTTTTTAAGAAAATTTTAGGTAAAGTATTGACATTTGTGTAGTCTGTGTTATACTGTTTTTAGCACTCGAAGTGCAAGAGTGCTAAAAATTTATATAATGCTGAAAATCTTAGTTTATGAAAGGAATGATTGAAGTATGGCAAAAAAACAGTTTAAGGCAGAGAGCAAACGACTGCTCGACATGATGATTCACTCCATCTACACCCACAAGGAGATTTTTCTGCGTGAGCTTATCAGCAACGCCTCCGACGCCATCGACAAGGCGTACTACACCGAGCTGTCGGACGGCAAAGGTGTGTCCAAAAATGACTACAACATCCGTATAACCGCCGATAAAGAGGCAGGTACCTTAACCATCAGCGACAACGGTATGGGACTTTCCGCCGAGGACATGGAGAAGAATCTCGGTGTTATTGCCGCCTCCGGCACCCTCGCATTCCAAAAGGAGATGGACAAAAAGGACGATGTGGACCTTATCGGTCAGTTCGGCGTCGGCTTTTATTCGGCGTTCATGGTCTCGGCCGAGATCACGGTCAACAGCCGTCTGCTCGGCGCGAGTGAGGCGTTCAGCTGGCAATCTTCCGGTGCGGACGGATATACCATCAAGCCCTGTGAAAAGGACTCCGCAGGCACCGATGTTATCCTGAAACTTTTGCCGGACAGCGAGGAGGAGCGTTACAGCGACTATCTTGAGCAGTACCGCCTGCGCTCACTCGTCAAAAAATACTCCGACTATATTCGCTACCCCATTATAATGGAGGTAGAGAAGACCGACGTAATCGAGCCGGGCGACGCGGAAAAGGACGCGGTGACCGAGACAAAGCTCGTTGACGAGACGCTCAACAGCATGATTCCGCTCTGGAAAAAACCCAAAAGTGAGATAACCAAGGAGGAGTACAACGGTTTTTATACCGATCGTCGCTTCGGTTTTGACGAGCCACTTCGTGTTATCCACGGCGTGGGTGACGGCGCGGTCAGCTTTACCGCCCTATTGTTTGTGCCGAGCGAGCCGTCCTATGATTTTTATACCAAGGATTTTGAAAAGGGTCTTGCACTCTATGCCAAGGGCGTGATGATAATGGAGAAATGCTCTGATCTGTTGCCGGAATATTTCGCGTTCATGCGCGGACTTATCGACAGTGAGGATCTCTCGCTCAACATCTCACGCGAGATGTTACAGCAGGATCGACAGCTCAAGGTCATTGAAAAATGGCTCTCCAAAAAGATAAAATCGGAGTTGTTGTCGTTGCAAAAGGCAGACCGTGAGGGGTATGAAAAGTTCTTTACCTCGTTCGGAAAACAGCTCAAATTCGGTGTTTATTCCGACTTTGGCATGAACAAAGAGTTGTTGCAAGACCTTCTGCTCTTCTACTCCTCCACCGAGAAAAAGCAGGTTACCCTTGCGGAGTATGCCGAGCGCATGAGCGAGGGACAGGAGTTCATCTATTTTGCCTCCGGCAGCAGCGTGGAGCAGATAGACAAGCTGCCGCAAACGGAACGTCTGCGCGATGCCGGTGTGGAGATGCTGTATCTCGTGGACGACGTGGACGAGTTCGCACTGCAGGCGATGCGCGAGTATTCCGAAAAACAGTTCAAAAATATATCCTCCGGCGATCTTAAACTCCCCGGTGAGGAGGAGAAAAAAGAGGGCGAGGAGGCTCAAAAACAGTACGAGCAACTCCTCGGTGCAATGAAAGAGGCTATCGGCGACAAGGTATCAAAGGTAACCACCACCGACCGCCTAAAGAGCCATCCGGTCTGCCTATCCAGCGAGGGAGCACTCTCGATAGAGATGGAAAAGGTGCTCGCACAGATGCCGGGTCAGGAGGCACCCAAGGCGCAAAAGGTGTTGGAGTTAAACCCCGACCACGCCGCCTTTGCCAAACTTTCGGCACTGCTCGACGAGGATAAAGAGCGTTTTGAGCGCTATGCAAAGGTACTATTTAATCAGGCGTTAATCATCGAGGGACTGCCGGTGGAAGATCCGGTGGAATTTGCGAACGATATAACCGCGCTGTTGTCCTAAATAATACACCGCCGTCAATCATTATGTTTGATGGCGGTGTCGCTGTATTGACATGCAAAATAATATATGCTATATTATAGAAAAACACAAGGGTCACATTTATGAGAATCGCCTCCCGCTAAAATCATGCAATAAAAATGTTAAGCGTCGACACGACGTGGCTTTTTTTGCGTGTGCGAGAGGTTATTTTTACAATCAGTAGGTGTGGTTCGTCATATAAGACCATGAAACGGTTGCGAGAATTATCTCTTCGCGACCGTTTTTATAGTCATACTTATAATGGAGATCAACATGTCAACCATTACCGTCAAAAATCTCACCTTTGCATACCCCGGCAGTTATGACAATATCTTTGAGGGCACCGGATTTGTGATAGACACCGACTGGAAGCTCGGTTTTGTCGGGCGCAACGGTAGGGGGAAAACCACCTTTTTAAACCTACTTCTTAAAAAATACGAATACTCCGGCCAGATAACCGCCGGATGTATGTTTGAGTATTTCCCGTTTGATATTCCGGATAAAACGATTGACACAATAGATGTAATCCACACGGTAACACTCGAGTTTATGGAGTGGGAACTGATGCGGGAGCTGTCGTTACTTAAGGTCCCACAGGAGGTGCTCTATCGTCCCTTTGACACCCTTTCGGGTGGGGAGAGGACAAAGGTCATGCTCGCGGCACTGTTTTTAAAGGAGGATTGCTTTTTGTTAATAGACGAGCCGACCAACCATCTCGACCGGCACGGCAGGGAGGTGGTCAGCGAGTACCTTAAGGGCAAATCCGGCTTTATTCTGGTCTCGCACGACCGTCATTTTCTGGACGGATGTATCGACCATATCCTTTCCATCAACAGGGCGAGCATCGAGATTGAGCAGGGGAATTTTTCTTCCTACCACCTCAACAAGGAGCGTCGTGACAGCTTTGAGCTTGCCGAAAATGAAAAGCTAAAAAAGGAGATAAAGCGGCTAAAACAAACAGCAGGAAAGAAAACTCAGTGGGCAAATGTCGCCGAGGATCGCAAAATCGGTTTTGACCCAAACGTGGTGGAGAAAAACACCGGCAGACGTGTCTACGAGGGTGCTAAATCAAAAAAGCTGATGAAACGTGCCAAGGCTCTTCAAAAACGACAGGAGGATGCGATTGAGGAAAAATCGACGTTGCTCAAAGACCTCGAGAGTTCGGAAAATTTGCGGTTGGTGCAACAAAATTTTCACACCGAACAGCTTGTCGCATTGAGTGGTATAACGATAAAATACGGCGATAAAACCGTCTGTGAGCAGGTGACATTCACACTGAAAAGAGGGGAGCGCGTGTCACTTGGCGGTAAAAACGGAAGTGGCAAAACCAGCATAATAAAGTTGATCTGCGGCGAGGAAGTACCCCATACCGGCGATGTCACGGTGAGCGAGCGGCTTAAAATATCCTATGTATCGCAGGACACATCCCACCTCATCGGCGACCTGCGTGACCTCGCGACGACGCAGGATATCGACGAAAGTCTGTTCAAGGCTATCCTGCGAAAGCTTGGTTTTGACAGGGTGCAGTTTGATAAAAGGATAGAGAACTTCAGCGAGGGGCAAAAGAAAAAGGTGCTGATAGCACAGAGTCTATGCAAAAAGGCGCATCTGCTCGTCTGGGATGAGCCGCTAAATTATATCGACGTCATATCACGAATGCAGATTGAAAATCTCTTGATTCAACACGCTCCGAGCATCCTTTTTGTGGAGCACGACAAGATGTTTTGCGAAAAAGTGGCAACTAAATATATCGAGCTATGAATAAAAATCTTTTCCCTTGAAAACCCATTTTAAATGTGGTATATTATTATAAGGATATTTTTGCTCGGTATCGGAGGGGTTATTAACTTTATAAAAAATCACGTCCTGGTGCAGACGATGAAAAATTTGAATGCGAACTGCAGGGTGTCAATCTTGACCGAACCGCTGTGGTTTATACCCTATTCCATCTTTATGCCGTTTCAATCCATCTACATGCGCCAGCTCGGACTGTCGACGGAGCAGATAGGTTTTGTGCTCGGTATCTCCATGTTTTTGCAGGTGTTCTTGTCCTTTCTCGGCGGTATTATTACCGACAAGTTCGGTCGACGCAAGACCACCTTTTTCACCGACCTTGTCTCCTGGTGTATGCCATGTCTTATCTGGGCGTTTGCCCAAAATTTTTGGTGGTTTGTGGTAGGCGCCGCCGTCAACTCTGTTGTTGCGGTTACCCACGTGTCCTGGACCTGCCTTTTTGCAGAGGACTGTCAGCCTAAATACGTGCGCAGTGCCTTTTTAATCATCCAGATATGCGGCATGTTGTCCGTCTTTTTCTCACCGATCTCCATAGCGTTGGTTGCAAATTTCGGTGTTGTGCCTGTCGTTCGCGGCATGTATCTTTTTTCCGCCGTATCAATGTTTATGAAATTCTTTTTGCTCTACCGCTTCGGCAACGAGACACAGATCGGTCTGCGCAGATTGGAGGAGACTAAAAACGTCAGTCTGTTCTCCCTCCTCTTAGGTTATAAGGATGTATTGAAAAAAGTTTTCACATCCCCTCAGATGATTTTTGTGGTTGTATTTATCAGCCTATTTAATATCAGTGTTATCCCCACCACAACATTCTTCTCGCTGTATATAACCGAAACTCTCTCTATCGCAGAGGAGCTGGTCGGATTGTTCCCGATACTTCGCACCCTTTTGATGCTCGTGTTTGTTCTGCAACTGCAAAATGTTATGCACAAGCTCACCATGTGGCAAGGTGCATTGATCGGCTTTTCCTTATATATAGCAAGTCACCTTGTGCTAATCTTTAGCACCGGTAACTCTCTTATGCCGCTTGTAATATACACCCTTTTAGAGGCGAGCGCATTTTCCTTTATCGCCCCCCGCAAGGACGAGTTGATGGTGCTCTATGTTGACGCACAAAACAGCTCGCGAATATATGCTGTGTACACCTCCGCTATGATTGCGCTGTCTGCGCCATTCGGTGTCATCTTTGGTTGGCTTTATGATTACAACACACGTCTTCCGTTTATAATCAATATAGTTTTGTTTGCACTGTCACTACTGCTGATAAGTACGGCAAAACACCTTAAACAACATGAGGAAAGGTTGAACTTCTAATGTTTGAGACTATCACCGCACGCGACTTTATTGAAGAGAGGTTAATTGCGCCGTTTTTTCGTAAAAAAGCGCAGTATATCGGCGTGGAATTAGAGTTTCCTATCCTGTTTATCGACAGGACGCTAAGCTCAAAACAGCTCGGCATTGAATTTCTCAAGGAGCTTATCGACAGCGGCGACTTCTTTGAGGAGACGGCGACCTGCTCGCCCGAGATAATGCGTGTTGTCAACAGCTCGCAAGACAGTATATCCTATGACTACAGCTACGCGACCATCGAGTTTTCCATGGCGAAAAAACATAGCCTGGACGAGATTGCGCAGAGCTTTTTCCGCTATTTTAATATCGCCACCCAATTTTATGAAAAAAAAGGGTGCATTATATCCGGCATGGGCACAAATCCGATGATGCCGGAGGTTATCGAGTATACACGCAGTAACTACACCGACACTCTGCGCAACTTTATCGGTGAATTTTGCCGGCAGAAGGACCCTCGCTACTATCTCTGTAACATGCAGTCCATGCAGACTCACGTTGAGATACCCGGCACCGATTTAACGCAGACCTATAACGTCATGTGCCTTGCCGACTTTGCAAAAGGGCTGTTGCTGGCAAACTCTTTGCCCGAGCCGTCTAACCTGCCACCGGGTATAGAGTATGAACCCGGCACACTCTGTGCACGGGACTTTAACTGGGAGGGTAGCGGCTTTCCCAACACCGGACTTTGTGACAAGCCACTCGAGAATTTAGAGCGACTTATCGACTATTTCACCGACAAAAAGCTGTGTTTTAAGAGAGATGGACTTGATTTTTCCTACTTTAAACCGATCGCCATGACGGAGTATTTCAAACAGGGCGAGCGCGGAATGAACGACCTCGACGCTTTTTTCAATGTAGAGCGTGTGACCATTAATCTATATAACGTTTTGGAGATGAGAGGGGACTGTATACAGCCGTTGTCCGACTGTTTTGCACCCGCCGCACTGAATATCGGTCTTTGCTACAACTCAAAAAGGGCGTGGCAGGTTGTCTGGAACTTCCTCGCCGCAAATCGGCTTGCCGAAAAGGGCAACAGAGAACTGCGCCGACTTGCAATAACCGGTCAACTCACCGAGATGATACCCAACGATGCCCTCTCAGGATTTTTAACTGAGCTGCTCGATGTGGCAAAAGAGGGTCTGCGTCAACGCGGTTTTCAGGAGGAGCGATACCTTCTCCCTCTTTATAACAGGGCACAAACCCTTTCAAACCCAGCCCTCGACCAGCTCGACCGGCTCGCACAGGGTGAGAGCGTCGTCGATATAGCAAGAGGATACGGGGCTTTGTAAGAACACGCCAGGTCGTCACTATATCAGTCATCTTATAACAGGGGCAATTACAATGATAAAAATAGCAATAATAGGTCTTGGGACAATATCATCTGTTCATCGTGAGGCAATTGATGAGTGCAATTTCGCACAGCTTGTTGCGGTTTGTGATACACTACCTTCGCAATTTGTGGGGTATGAAGAGATTCCATGCTTTACCGACATTAGCGAAATGCTCGACAGTGCGCAACCGAACTGTGTCCATATCTGTCTGCCCCACTTTTTGCACCTGCCGGTTATAGAACTCTGTGCAAAGAGAGGGATCAACGTCTTTACCGAAAAACCGCTCGCAATGAACTATGAGGAATGTGAAAAGACATTTGATTTAGAAAAAAAACACGGTGTAAAGATAGGTGTATGCCTACAAAACCGCTATAACGTCACCACCGTGGAGGCACGACGTCTGATGGCGAGCGGTGAGCTTGGCAGATTTCTCGGCTCGAAAGGTGTGGTGACCTGGTGTCGGGAGAAGAGCTATTATGACGAAGCACCATGGCGGAGCACCCTGCGCGAGGCAGGCGGCGGTGTAATAATTAATCAGGCGATCCACACTCTCGACCTGCTCTATCACGTCGGTGGTGATGTCTCGAGCATCAAGGGCCGGCTTGCCAGCTTAGCGCTCGATAATATCGAGGTGGAGGACAGTGCGATGGCTACACTGCGCTACAGCTCCGGTGCAAGGGGAGTGTTCTTCGCGACGGTAGGCTATGTCGACAACTCGTCCGTCCTGCTGGAATTTGTGTTTGAAAAGGAGATATTGACCATCACCGACGGTGTCCTTTATCGACAAAAAAGGGCGGGAGGCGAGAGGGTGCTCGTAGCTGAAAACCGCCCCAAAAGCGGCAGCAAGCATTATTATGGCTCGGAACACAGCGAGGCGATAAATCGATTCTACCGTTCCGTTATAGATGGCACCGACGACTATATCAATGTGCATGAGGGAGCATACTCACTGCGTCTGCTGGACGAGATTAGATAGCGCTCAACTGTCCGTTTTCGCTATGGGTATTTTTACTATATATTGTATATAGTCATCATCCTGTGTCTTGATGGTCTCGGCATCAATTCCACTGCTTTTCATGATGTCAATCGCTCGATTAATGGTGTTTAAAAATAGCCGCACATCGCGCACCACCGGAACCGATTTTTTCTTCTGTAAAACCGGAGTGGAGAGGTAGCGTTCCACCAACCTTTCCGCCTCCTTAACGTTAAGTTTTTTGGCGACGACCGTCTCAAGAAAAGAGGTCTGGGTGACCTCGCCGTTGAGTCGCAACATCGCTCGCGCATGGCGCTCACTAAGCCGATTTGCAATACAGATTTCCATCTGATTTGGTGTAAGCGACAAAAGGCGGAGTTTGTTTGCAAGCGCCCCTTGAGTCATGTTAAGTCGCTGTGCCGCCTCACTTTGGGTGAAGTTAAACGTGTCTATGTACCGTTTAATTGCAATAGCCTGTTCAAAGGGGGAGAGGTCGTGACGCTCGCTGTTTTCAAGATAGGAGAGTGTCGCTATCTCCTCCTTGCTCACGGTATAGAGGATTGCCGGTATGCTCTTCATCCCGAGCATCTTGCAGGCGCGAAGTCGGCGTTCTCCTGCTATGAGCATATAGTCCATGCCGCTTTTTATGACGCTGATAGGTTGCAAAAGTCCGTTTTGTTCGATGCTGTTTGCAAGTTCACGCATACCCTCCTCATCGAAATTTCGCCTCCCCTGAAAGGAACAGGGACGTATCTTTGAGATGGATATTTTCAGTATTTCGCTGTTAAATTTCGGCAAACCGTCCTGCTTTTTCTCTGCTCTTAAACCGAATAACGGCATTTTTTACCTCTTTCGTCCTAAAATAATTATCCTTTGTCTGATTATATGATACTACAAAATGGTAAATATTTCCATATGTTTCGCTCGACAAATTCTACAAAAAAATGACGGTTTATGGTTGAATACGCTCAAGAGATGTGATATAATTAAATAAATGTAGGTAACGAACGACAAAGAGGATTGTTTTGGGTAGAATATTGACATTTTCAAATCAAAAGGGCGGAGTTGCAAAGACGACTACGACCGCAACAGTCGGTATCATCCTGAAAAAATTGGGCTACAGCGTCCTTGCGATCGACATGGACCCCCAGGGCAACCTCGCATTCTGTCTCGGTGCGAGCAACGAGAACTGCGCCACCATATATGAGGTTTTAAAGGGCGATGTTCGTATGCGACACTCGATACAGCGCACCAGCACGGTCGATGTGATTTCAAGCTCCATCGCACTTTCCGGTATCGAGCTTGAATATGTAAGTGCCGGACGGGAGTATCTTTTGAGAGAGGCTATAAAGACCCTGCCGGTTAAATACGATTTTATACTTATCGACACCCCCCCTGCACTGTCACTGTTGACGGTCAACGCCTTTACCGCATCAAATGCGATAATAGTGCCCATGATGGCGGATATTTTCAGCCTACAGGGTCTCGCGCAGATATATGAGAGCGTTGAAAAGGTTAAAAAATACTGTAATGCCAAGGTGAAGATAGAGGGAATTCTGCTGACAAGATTTAACCTGCGCAGTGTTTTCACGAGGGAAATTCTCGGCACGGCGGAGCTTATCACAAAGGACTTAGGAGTGAAACTGTTTGAATCGAGGATTCGAGACAGTGTAGCAATGAGAGAGGCTCAGGCGCTTCAGAAAAACATACTTAAATACGCGCCGAAATGTCACGCCGCACAGGATTACCGCGCCTTTGTCAACGAGTTGTTGCAGGGATTTGAGATGATTAAATAAGGAGAAATAAGGGCTTGTCAAGTAAAAAAGATCTATATAAAGAGGACATGTACCGCAAGCTCATGCCCACCCAAGCCATGGAGGCACAGCAGGGCGGTAGCTTCTACTATGATGACGATATATCTGTACCAAGTGTTGCGATGCCACGTCATTCCTATGGACCGATGGACATGACAGGCACTCGGTTTGTCAACCTTAACGAGATGCTTGTAACGGAAAAATTGGACGTTGCCATCGCAAAGTTTGCCTGCTGTAACTGCGAGAGATGCCGAAAGGAGATAACCGCGATGGCGCTCAACCTCTTGCCGCCGAGTTATCTTGTCCTCGGGAAGGATGAGCCGATACCGCACTCCTCAAAACAGGTGCACGGCAACGTCTCGGCAGCGATAATTAAGGCGATTGTTACGGTGAAAGCAAATCCAAAGCATTAGTTATAGATATTTAAGAAAGGATAGGATATGAGACTGGTACTAAAGGAATTTGCCGCGACATTCTTGTTTTTGTTCTTAGCGGTAGGTGTAGCCGCCTTTTCCGGCACTGCTATCGGAACTCTCGGCACGGCACTCGGTTTTGGTGTCGCGCTTTTTGTGTCCAAAATTTTTGTCGGGTCTTCCTATCTTGTGTCCTCTAATCCGGCAATATCGCTCGGACAGCTCGTCTCGGGGCATATGAATATTGACGACTTCGGCAAGGCGGTTTTAGGACAGCTAATCGGTGCGATCGCGGCGGTTTTTTCGGTGATGGTTTTGGTTGGCGGCACCTCGCTCGGAGGTGTTGAGTTCACCGGACTTGCGCAGAACGGCTATGGTATGCGATCAACAATCGGTGTGCCGATGATTGAGGTTATTATAGTGGAAATTGTACTCAGTGCATTTTTCGTTTTTTTAATGCTCAACTCCCAAAAAAGAAAGGATTCACAGCTGTTGTCGGCGGCGATAGAGGGACTCACCTTCTTTATATTATATCTGTTTTTAATCCCCATAGACGGCGGCGGCCTCAACCCGGCGAGAAGTCTTGCAAGTGCGATCTTTTACGGTATGAGCTCACTGTCACAGGTATGGGTATTTCTGATAGCCCCACTCATAGGCGGTGCGGTTGCCGGAGTTGTCATGAGGGTGGTAGTAAAACACACAAAAATTAAGAAAAAACAAGGTTAATCCAATGAATAAAAACCTTTTGACAAATATTTTAAAAATTATAGTTGAAAATTCATCCTTTATGTTGTATAATATATAAGGTGGGGTTTTCGACAGAGAATAATCCCGTTTTCGATACGCTTTATTAACTATGTTTTGGAGGTCTTATGGCTGCACCCGCCGTACTAACGGTTGTTCTGACAGGTATTCTACTGGTATTTTTGGTTTTAGTCCTTTTAACAATCCTTATCACCATTTTTGGTGGTATAATGAAATCCTTTACAAAAAAACCTGACGAGGTTAAGGCCGCTCCGGTAGTCGCCGCACCTGCACCGTCTGCCGCACCTAAAGTAGCACCGTCAGTTGCGAAATCGGACGACACCGAGATTATCGCGGTCATAGCCGCAGCAGTTGCCGCTATGGGTGGCGGTACCGTTGTATCGGTTCAAAAAGCACAGCCTGCACATGCCACAAGAGGCGCCGCTGTCAATGCGTGGAAACAGTCCACCGTCCTGTCCTATCTGCAACAGGTTTAATTTGACACTCCATTAATTATAATTACATTTTTTGTGCGCCAGATATAGCGCACCGCACGACGTGCAGAAAGGAACGGTCGTCTTTATGACAGAATTTTTCGATACCATAGTTTCTATCGCGGTGAATTCCGGTTTTGCCGCCTTTGCAGAGGAGCCACTTTCGCTCGTGATGATTGCAATAGCATGTCTTTTGTTATGGCTTGCAATCGCGAAGAAGTTTGAGCCGTTGCTTTTACTTCCTATCGCATTTGGTATGTTGCTCGCAAACCTTCCACTTTCCGGTCTATCCAGCACCGAAGAAGGTGGTCTGCTCTACTACTTCTATCAGGGTATCAAACTCGGCATCTATCCGCCGCTTATCTTCCTCGGCGTTGGTACCATGACCGACTTTGGTCCGCTTATCGCTAACCCCAAGAGCATGTTGCTCGGTGCCGCCGCCCAGATCGGTATCTTCGGCACATATTGGGGCGCTATTGCCCTCGGCTTTCTTCCGAATGAGGCTGGCTCCATCGCTATTATCGGTGGTGCTGACGGTCCGACCGCTATCTATACCACCGGTATTCTTGCACCGGATTTGCTCGGCCCCATCGCCGTCGCCGCTTACTCCTATATGGCACTCGTGCCCATCATCCAGCCCCCAATCATGAAGGCACTCACCACCAAAAAAGAGCGCGCCATCAAGATGACACAGCTACGTGAAGTCTCCAAAAAGGAAAAGATTATTTTCCCGATACTCTGTACCATCGTAATCTCACTGTTACTGCCGTCCGCCGCACCGCTTGTCGGTATGCTGATGCTCGGCAACCTGCTTCGTGAGTCCGGTGTTGTGGAACGCCTCAACAAGACCGCCGGCAATGAGCTGATGAACATCGTCACCATCCTGCTCGGTATCTCGGTCGGTTCCACCACCAAAGCATCGACATTCCTTAGCCCACAAACACTTATGATTATCGGTCTCGGACTGGTCGCATTTGCAGTCGGTACCGCCTCCGGAACACTTTTTGGTAAGCTCATGTGCAAGCTGTCCGGTGGCAAGGTCAACCCTCTTATCGGTTCAGCCGGTGTCTCCGCCGTCCCGATGGCGGCACGTGTGTCACAGAAGGTCGGTCAGGAAGAAAATCCACAGAACTACCTCCTCATGCACGCCATGGGTCCGAACGTTGCCGGTGTTATAGGTTCGGCAGTCGCCGCAGGTATATTGATAAACATCC
>CAYJMO010000048.1:4536-17112 GCA_964371365.1 uncultured Oscillospiraceae bacterium | reverse complement strand
AGTTGATGGGGCGCGCCGACGGCTACTGCAAAGGTCGCGGCGGCTCTATGCACATCGCCGATTTTGAGACCGGCAACCTCGGCGCAAATGCCATAGTCGCAGGCGGTGCGCCGATAGCGGTCGGCGCGGCACTTGCATCGCAGCTCAAAGGTTCAGACAGTGTATCGATCTCCTTTTTCGGCGATGGTGCGTCCAACGAGGGAGTTTTTCATGAGGCGCTAAACCTTGCCTCGGTCTGGAAACTGCCGGTGTTGTTCGTATGTGAGAATAACGGATACGGCATATCGGTGCCGTTTGCCCAGAGCACCTCGGTGAAACAGGTCGCTCAGCGTGGTGCGGCATACGACATGCCGAGTTATGTTGTGGATGGCAACAACGTCTTTGAGATACTGAACGTCGCACGGGAGGCTATCGATCGCGCACGTTCCGGCGCAGGACCGACACTTATCGAGTGCATGACCTACCGATGGCTCGGCCACTGGACGGGTGATCCTCAGAACTACCGCTCCAAAGAAGAGGTGGAGGAATGGAAAAAACGTTGTCCCATCGCGAGGATGAGGGCACAGCTTATATTAGAAAACATCTGCACCGAACAGGAACTTGATGCTGTTGAAGAGGATACGCATGAATTAATAGAGCAGGCGGCAGAGTTTGCCCTTGCAAGTCCGGTGCCGGACATCAAGACGGTTATGGAGAACGTTTTTTATTAAAGAGGAGCAGTTAGATAAATGAGTATTGTCAGCTATGCACAGGCCATACGCGATGTGACCGCCGCCGAGATGCGCCGCGACCAAAACGTCTTTGTAATGGGTGAGGACGTGGAGGTGCTCGGCGGTATATTCGGCTGTACAAGAGGTCTCGCCGACGAGTTTGGCACCTCACGGGTGCGCAACACCCCTATCTCGGAGGCAGGCTTTATAGGAGCAGGTCTCGGAGCGGCGTGTGTCGGTATGCGCCCGGTGGTGGAACTTATGTATATGGATTTTGCTCTGGTTGCGATGGATCAGATTATAAATCAGGTGGCAAAGACAAGATATATCTTTGGTGGTAAGGCGAGAATACCACTGGTCATACGCGGTCAACAGGGTGTCGGACGTGGCAATGCCGCCACACACAGTCAGAGCATGGAGGCTATCTTTATGCACTTCCCCGGACTAAAGGTCGCCATGCCCTCCACCCCGAGTGATGCGGCAGGTCTACTGCGCACCGCAATAAGGGACGACAATCCGGTCATTTTTATTGAACACAAAGGGCTTTATATTGACAAGGCGGATGTGTCGGACGATCCCGATTTCATGATACCGTTCGGCAAGGCTAATATAGTGCGAGAGGGTGAGGACGTGACCATAATCGCCACCCATACCTATGTTAAAAAGTCACTTGATATTGCAAAAAAACTTGAACAAGAGGGCATTTCAGCAGAGGTTATCGACCCGCGCACCCTTGTGCCACTCGACATTGAGACCATCACAAACTCGGTGAAAAAGACGGGGCGTGCCGTTGTGGTGCATGAGGCACACCGCACCTGTGGTATCGGTGCGGAGATATCCTCTCAAATTTATGAGGCTTGCTTTCCTTACCTCGATGCACCGATTGCGCGTCTTGGTGCAAAATCCTGTCCGCTCCCGTTCAGCTTAGAGTTAGAAAATGCGGTAGTACCACAACCGGACGACATCTACAACGCGGTCAAGAGCGTTTTGTATCTATAAAAGAAAGGACAGCAGTCGGCGATGGCACATACAGTAATACTGCCCAAACAGGGGCTACAGATGACGGAAGGTCTCATATCAAAATGGCTTGTGAGCGAGGGGGAGACGGTGACAGCCGGTGAGCCTCTTTTCGAGATGGAGACGGATAAACTTACCATAACCATCGACGCACAGGTTGACGGGACACTGCTTAAAATCATTCATCCGGCGGGCGATACGGTGGAGATAACGAAGCCTATCGCACTCATAGGTGATGCAGATGAGCAAACCGATACACAGGAGGAGGCACCCACCAATGTTCCGACAGAGGTTGAGACATTGTCACAACCGGCTGTGGTGAGCACATATCCGCTTAAAACAGATCAAAAGACGACAAAAACCCTGTCAACACCGCTTGCACGCAGGAGGGCACAGGAATTAAGGCTTGATATATCTAAAATTAAATCGAGCAGACCGCTCGGTGTTGTTATCGAGCGTGACGTGCTCGGTGCAAGGGAGGCAGTATCGACACAGGGGCACACTGCTTCTGTCGGTACACAGAACAGCCATACCGTGCTGACATGTCTTGACGAGATACAAAAATTACAGCAGATAATGAACTCACATGGGGTGGATATCGGTTACGGTGACTTTATATCCTACGCCGCAACACAGGTGTTAAAACGTTTTGAGCGCCTGTGTTGTGGATGTGCAAAGGTTGCGGTTTTCTCGGATGGGAATGCCACAGCTTTTAAGCTCGACGAGATATCTTCACTGCGTATGCTTACCTCTGCAAGGCAGACACAACAATCTTCAGAAAAAGATGAGGATGTCGCACTGTTCATATATGACCTCACCAACACCGATGTTGACAGCTCATTTATATGCACCGGAGGTCTGTCGCTATCTATAGGCTCGCCGCACAGGGGTGTGAGGGTCGATGCCGAGGATAGGGTAACGGGTGCAGACATGTTATACCTGACGGTCTGTTATGACCCACAACAATATGATGTCTTTGAGTGTGCAGATTTCCTTAGTGAAATCGCGTGCATGTTAAAAGAGCCTATTTCGATACTTTGCTAAT
The DNA here is from genome assembly GCA_964371365.1 of uncultured Oscillospiraceae bacterium. GTDB lineage: Bacteria > Bacillota > Clostridia > Oscillospirales > Ruminococcaceae > CAYJBH01. The sequence continues at coordinate 14,340 of CAYJMO010000048.1, read as the reverse complement.
TTTAGGTTAATGTTTAAATATAATGTTTTTATTATTATCCGTCATTTTTGATATTGAAATAGTGTTATACTGTGTTATAATATGATTATAGGATAGTTTAAGGAGTCACATGCCATGGAGAAGAAAAAATCAACGACTATTTTTGACGGGTTTGTAATACAGAATGCTTCAATTGCGGAGCAGGTTGCCGGTATCATCCGCACCAAGATAATCAGCGGTGAACTCCCTCCCGGTGCGGCTCTCAACGAGGTGGAGATGTCCAAGGCGCTCGCTGTCAGCAAAAACACTATAAGAGAGGCTTTTATGATACTCGGTAACGAGGGGATAGTCATAAAACAGGTGAACAAGAGTACAAATGTTGTCACATTTTCAAAGGATGATGTTAAAGAAATTTTCAGCTTAAGACTTGCCATTGAAAAACTCTGCGCCGAACTGTGTGTAAAAAAAGGCACTGTCCCCGTTGAAAAGTTAGAACAACAGATTAAAATGCTTCAGTCTCTGGTGGCGGACGGCAAGACGACGGAATATAAAGAATTTGAGGAGAATGACCTGCTTTTTCACGAGCTGATAATTATTGCATCCGGTAACAAACGTGCGTTGCAGGTATGGAACGATCTCAAAAGCCAGATGCAGGTGTTGTTTTTCTCTCAGCTGAAAAACTATCCTCATACCGCAAATTCAGACGGCGTAATCTCCCACGATAATATCTTAGAGTTACTTAAAAAAAGCGATGTCAGCGCCGTACATGAGGTTTTAACCGAGCATATCGAGTGTGGCATAAAATTTGCCCTCGGTACTCAACAACTATACAAAAAAGCAGAATGATTAAAGCCGGAAGGAGTTCCAACATATGCCATCCGTTGAGTGTTATAACAACAAGATTATCGACGATTTTTTAAACCTGACACCCCAGTCGAAACAGATCGCGATTATGTTTATGGGCGGTGCAGGTTTTTATATTAAGTTAGGTACAGGGGAGACGTTTATGATTGATCCCTACCTCAGTGACTGTGCCGAGGAGGGGGGCAATTTTAAACGTTTAACCCCTCGGATTTTCGACCCGCGCTATCTTCGCCCCGACCTGCTGTTATGTTCCCATGAGCACCCCGACCATCTCGACTTTGTCGCCGTGCCGAAAATTATGGATAACGAGTACACTTTGCTCTGCACCACCCCAATCGCCGCCGACCATGCCATATCGAGCGGTGTAAATTCAAAGCGAATACGCAGGATGCATAGGGGGGATAGGATTACCTTTCAGGGTGTCGATATACATGCGGTTTTCAGTGATCATGGCGAGCTCTCACCCGACGCGGTAGGCTTTATCATAACAACTGAGGATATAAAGATATACTTTACCGGTGACACCTCGTTTTGTGACGAGGTCAAACAGATTGCAATGGATGAAAAGCCCGATTTGATACTGCCACCTATCAATGGTATGTACGGCAACCTCAACGAGGTTGAGGCCGCGGAGCTCTGCGAGCTGTCCGGAGCGAAGTGGGTTATACCCTGTCACTTCGGTCTTTTTGTGGAACACGGAGCAAATCCGCTTCTCTTTGCGAACGCCATGAAAGAACGAGGTAGAAGTTTTTGCTTTCTTGGTATGGGGGAAAGTATAATACTATAGATATTTATTATGGGGATTTTATGAAAATGAGAGCACTAATAGCACAAGATATTCAAAAAATAGAGTTAACCGAGGTTGAAAAGCCGACCCCAAAGCCGGACGAAGTTTTAGTCAAGGTGCATTATGCAGGCATATGCGGCACCGATTTTGCCATCTACAGCGGCGATACCGACTTTGTACGGGACGGTCACATAAAATACCCAGTGCGATTTGGGCATGAGTGGTCCGGTGTGGTCTGTGAAGTCGGCGATGATGTCACCGAATTTTCTGTCGGCGACCATGTTGTGAGCGACAGCGGTGTGAGTTGTAATGTATGCGAGTATTGTCAAGAAAAAAAATATGACCATTGTCTTAATATTAAATCGGTTGGAACGATAAACTGTCATGACGGTGCGTTTGCCGACTATATGCTGATGCCACAGCGGCATCTGTTTAAACTGCCCAAAAGCATCTCGCTTAAAAATGCCGCCATGATAGAACCGAGCTCTATAGCCTACGCAGGTTTTATACCCGAGGTGGTGAGGGAGTCAAAATCGGTGTTGATAATCGGCACCGGCTCGATAGCTATAGCGGCAATACCACTTGCAAAGGCGCTTGGGATCAAAAAGGTTATGCTTAGCGGACGCAATGATTTTAAGCTTGATGTTGCAAAAAAGATGGGCGCTGACGTCGTCATAGACTGCAAGAGCAGGTCGGTCGGCGACGCCGTGAGGGAGCACACCGACGGTATAGGTGCAGACCTTGTCATAGAGTGCTCCGGCAATATTTCCACCATCGATGATGCAGTGGATGCCGTTCGTCCCGGTGGTTTTATATCACTTATTGGTTTTTATGAACGATTGCTTAATAACTTTAAGATAGACAATTTTGTGATGAAGGCTGCCACCATAAAGGGTGTCATGGGCAAACTCGGTTCCCCGAGGGATGTGATAGCGCTAATGGACAGACATGACATAGACCTCACACCGCTGATAACACGCGAGTGTACGCTCGAGCAGGCGGCGGACATAATAGCCGAAAAGGATGGCGTAGACACAAGGCGGATAAAGGTAATGATAACCATAAATGAATAGGAAAGGTGTAAAAACGGATGAAACAGTATAAAATTGCGGTTATAGCAGGTGACGGAATTGGCCCCGAGGTAATACGGGAGGGCATCAAGGTGCTAAACCGTGTCGCCGAAAAGGACGGTGGATTTAACTTTACATTTGACGAGTTCCCATGGGGGTGCGAATACTATCTGCAAAACGGGTTTATGATGCCACCTGACGCTATTGAAACTCTTTCCGGCTATGATGCAATCTATCTCGGTGCTATCGGTTACCCCGGTGTGCCGGACCACATCTCATTGTGGGATATTCTGCTTAAAATACGCAAGAGCTTTGATCAATACATGAACCTTCGCCCGATAAAGCTGTTGAAGGGTGCACCCTGCCCGTTAAAGGACACCCCGCGTGAGAGTATAAACATGACCTTTATCCGTGAGAATTCGGAAGGGGAGTATGCCGGAAGCGGTGCAAGACTTTATGAGGGTAAGCAGAATGAGGTTGTCCTGCAAAACGCTGTCTTTTCACGCCACGGCACCGAGAGGATTATCCGCTATGCCTTTGAGCAGGCACGGCGAGAAAAACGCAGTCTTACAAGTATATCCAAGGGCAACGCGCTCAACTATTCCATGGTGTTTTGGGATGAGATTTTTGTCGAGGTGGGCAAGGAGTACCCCGATGTGAAAACCTATTCCTACCTGGTGGACGCCGCCGCAATGTTTTTTGTAAAAGATCCGGGACGTTTTGAGGTGGTGGTCGGCTCCAACCTGTTCGGCGACATCTTGACCGACCTCGGCGCGGCGATTGCAGGTGGCATGGGACTTGCGGCAGGCGCAAACATCAATCCGGAGCGAAAATATCCTTCTATGTTCGAGCCTATACACGGCTCTGCGCCGGACATTGCCGGCAAGGGCGTTGCAAATCCACTCGCCTCGGTCTGGGCGGCAAGCCAGATGCTGGATCATTTCGGTCATGAGGATTGGGGCAGGAGGCTTATCGACGTTATTGAAGAGTTGTTGGTAGAGCAGGGGGCACTAACCCCCGACCTCGGTGGAACTGCGACGACAGGGCAGGTTGGCGATGCAATCGTGCAGAAGATATAGTGCCATATCTTGGAAAAGGTATGCCTCAACAGGGCGAAAGGGATAGGCGTTAATGAGCATAAAGTATGAGGAGCGATTTTTAGCCGAGCGCATGGGAAGTGTCACCCAACTGGGTGGATTGAAGAGATACACCTTTTCGGACGGCAAGGCGAAAGGGGTGGAGGCGATCGAGTTTGAGCTCGGCAACGGTCTCGGATTTACCGTGCTTCCCGACCGAGGCATGGACATTGCCTATGCACATTACAAGGGCACGCCGTTAGCGTACATGTCCAAGACCGGCATCACCGCCCCACCATATCATGAGCGGGAGGGGAACGATTGGCTTCGCAACTTTTTTGGCGGTCTTGTGACCACCTGTGGTATGACAAACGCAGGTGTTCCGACGGTGGAACAGCATGAGGTTATCGGTGAGAGGAAGCACGGTCTACATGGCAGGGTGAGCAACACGCCGGCGGAATTTTGTTCCGTTTCACAGGGGTGGCAGGATGGTGAGTTTGTCATGTCGGCGAGTGGCACCATGCGTGAGGCCTCACTCCATGGCGAGAATATAACACTGACACGGAGAATATCCGCGACCCTCGGGAAAAGGGAGTTCACCCTGTGTGATAGCATAAAAAATGAGGGGACGCAACAGCACAACCTCATGATGCTCTACCATATTAATCTTGGGTATCCACTTCTTGATGAATGTTCACGCATAGCATTAGTTCATAAAAGCATCACAAGGCTAAGCGGTGAGGCTGTGCCGAGCGGCGAGGACTTTTTGCAGTGCGCTTTGCCGGACGGTAATGCACCGGAACTTGCATACTCCGTTGATATAAAGGAGGGCGCGGACGGCATTGCAAGCGTAGCTCTAATAAACCCGACAATCAACCTCGGGCTTGAGATAGAATATAAAAAGGCGGACCTGCCGTTTTTTAACCTCTGGAAGGTGCTGCGCACCGGCGAGTATGTTGTTGGCTTTGAGCCGGGTACCTGCCTGCCGATAGGCAAGACGGAGCACGAGAAACAAAATGCTCCGCTTACCCTTGAGCCTCTTGAGAGTTATGAAATAAAGATTAAGTTCAGGGTTTTAGAGGGGGAGGAGCTTTTACGCTAATTCCCTCATGAGCTCGTAGCACCCGACTTTTTCTATCTTTTGCATATATTCCGTAACTGCCGGTAAAAAACCGTCGATTTTCGAAAGATCACGACCCCAGAAATCTTCCTTTTCGCAAACTTTTTTCACAAGATCTGCCGTAGCTATATTGCGGTTTTTGCTGTAAAAATCCAACACCTCTTTGTCGTCAAAGATTTTGTATTCCACGCCGTTTCTCATGCCGAAAAAATCGCCGTCACGCATTACCGCGTCACTATAAAAAGCGATATAAAAGGCAAAGGAGGCGGCTATTCTTTTTGGTATCTCTTGTTTCTTCTCGACATATTCGAGCAGACTCGGCAGGACTCGTGCACGCCATTTTGACGTGGAGTTAAGGGAGATTGAGAGCAGTTCATGGTTGATAAAGGGGTTGTTGAACCGGTCGATGACAGAGTTTGCAAAATCCTCAAGCTCTTTGCGCTCGAGCGAGAGTGTCGGGATAATTTCCTCGAAAATTGTGTTGTTCATAAATTCGCGCGTAACATCATCCTCCATACAGTCACGCACGATATCCTTGCCGCCGAGAAAAGCCCCGAGCACAAGTGTTGTGTGTGCGCCGTTGAGAATACGCACCTTGCGCTCTTTATAGGGTTTGTGATTATCGGTGATTACGATGGGCAGACCGGCTTTTTCGCACGGCAGTGCTTTTTTCACCTCCTCGTCCCCTTCGATAACCCAAAAACCGAACGCTTCACCGGTATCAATCAGATTGTCCACATACCCGTTTTCGTTATTTATTTCATCCGCCTCATCCCTTGGGAATCCTGTCACGATGCGGTCAACAAGGGTTGAGCAGAATTTGTTGGATTGTTCGAGCCAGTTGATGAACTCCTCACCGAGTTCCCATTCCTTTGCGTGACGAAGAACGATTTTTTCCAGTTCCTCGCCGTTGTTGTCAATGAGCTCACAGGATAAGATTATAGTGCCTTTATCGGAGTCGCCGTTAAAAAACACAAATCTCTCGTAAAGAAATCGCGTGAGTTTTGCAGGGAAACTATTTTGCGGTCGATCACTAAAAGCACAACCGCCGTCGTAGGCGATACCTGCCTCGGTGGTGTTTGAGGCGATAAATTGCAGATCGGGGTTTTTAGCAATGTTCATCAACTCGTCAAAGTCGTTGTACGGATTAATACATCTGCTGACAGAGGAGATGACACGTTTGTGGTTGACCTTTTCACCGTTTTGATAGCCACGAAGATATAGCGTATAGAGTCCCTCCTGCTCATTAATCATGTCACACAGTCCGTGCTCGATAGGTTGACACAGGACGATTTTGCAGTTGAAATCGGCTTTTTCATTAAGCACATCGACAAAATAATCGACAAAGGCACGAAGGAAATTCCCCTCGCCGAACTGTAGCATCCGTTCCGGTGCGTCCTTTAAAAGATAGTCGCGAAACCCGAGATTTTTTAGTGTCTCATAGCTTAATTTGTTCATCTGTATTTTCTCCATTCTATACTATTAATATGTTATAATGTAACTCCTTGCTTAAATATTGCCATATCGTGATAGGAGTTTATTTCCGATTTTACCTGCTCGCCGTTTGCGATGTCGAGGACCTTCTCAAATAGTTTTTCACCTATCTCAGATATAGTCACCCCGTCTGCGCCTATTCCGGTGTTAAAGTCTATCCAGTTCGATTTTTTTTCAAACAATGGGGTGTTTGATGAGATCTTCACTGTCGGAACGGGCGAGGCGAAGGGCGTTCCTCTGCCGGTAGTGAAAAGCACAAGCTGTGCGCCCGAGACTGCAAGTGCCGTCGCCGCCACGAGGTCGTTGCCCGGTGCCGCAAGTAGATTAAGTCCGCTCTTTTTCACGCTCTGGGCATATTCAAGCACGTCTACAACGTCGGCTGTGCCGGATTTTTGTGTACAGCCGAGCGACTTGTCCTCGAGCGTCGATATTCCGCCCTCCTTGTTCCCCGGAGAGGGGTTTTCATAGACGACCTGATTATGTCTTGTAAAATACTCTTTAAAGTCATCAATCAATTTGACGGTTTTGTCGTATATCTCACGACTGACACAGCGATTCATCAACAACTGTTCCGCTCCGAACATCTCGGGCACCTCTGTCAAGATTGTGGTGCCGCCCTCTTTTATCAGCAGGTCAGAGAACACGCCGACAGCAGGGTTCGCCGTTATGCCGGAAAGACCGTCGCTCCCACCGCATTTGAGTCCGACCGTGAGGTGGGCAAGGGATACGCGTTCTTTCCTGTTCGTTGCGGCAGATTCGATTAGACTATCTACTATCGACAGCGCGGCTTCAATCTCGTCCTCGACCTCTTGTGCTATTAAAAATTTGATTTTTTGCTCGTCGTAGTCACCTAAATGCGCTTTTATGCTGTCGATACCGCAATTTTCACAGCCGAGCCCGAGCAACAACACACCGCCGGCATTTGGATGATTTGCAAGCTTGGCAAGAACCTTTTTAGTGTTCTCTTGATCGTCTCCCATCTGACTGCAACCGTATGGATGGGTGTATGCTATCACATCGCAAACAGAGCCTCGCACCATGCTTTTCGCCTGATCGGCGATTGCGAGGGCGACACTGTTGACACAGCCGACGGTCGGGATAATCCAAATTTCGTTGCGTATACCGACCCGCCCGTCCTTGCGTTTGTAGCCCATAAATGACCTTGTCGGAGTAGCCACAGTGCCGGAAAGTGACGGGGTATATCGATACTTTGCCTTTTCAGACAATTTAGTCGCTAAGTTATGCGTATGTACCGTATCGCCTTTTTTTATATCGGCGGTGGCGATGCCAATCGCGGATCCGTACTTTATAACATCCTCACCTTTTGGGATATCTTTAACCGCGATTTTATGACCGCTTGGGACATCGTTAGGCAATACGACATCAAACTCTTCGATAACAGAGCCTTTTTTTAACTTTTCAAGAGCAACGATAACGCCATCCGAGCTGTTAATATGAATATGTTTTTTCAATTTCACCCTCAAAATAAAATCAGCTACATACAGTATACAACTTACATTTTAACCCTGTCAATCCATTTGCAAAAAATAAATTAAAAGCTCTGAAAACAGTGTTTTTTTACATTAGTTCCACAATTTAATCTTGTCACAACCCCCCTGTGCCAAACTTAAAGTTCAAATGCTTGATTTTGTATCATTCCGGTGCTATACTCAAATCAAAGGATACATCAAGCGCGCAGATGTGTCACCGAAAGTAATACAGGAGCAGATGAGATGAAACAAGGTGTACAAAAATTCGGGCGTTTCCTCAGTGGCATGGTCATGCCAAATATCGGCGCTTTTATTGCATGGGGTATTATTACAGCCCTATTTATTCCGGATGGATGGTTTCCTAACGAGACGTTGGCCGAGCTTGTCTCCCCGATGTTAAAATACCTTTTGCCGCTATTGATAGGATATACCGGTGGTAGGGCGATAAGTGATGTGCGTGGTGGTGTGGTCGGTGCGATAGCAACCTTCGGTGTTATTGCCGGCGCGGAGATCCCGATGCTCTTAGGAGCGATGATAGTAGGTCCTTTGAGCGGCATAGTTGTCAAAAAATTTGACGAGGCAACCCAGAGCAAAATCCCTGCCGGGTTTGAGATGCTTGTCAACAACTTTTCCGCGGGTATACTCGGAACAATACTACTTATTATAGGTTTTTACGGTATAGGTCCACTTGTTACCATTGGCACTAATGCACTTGGTGCAGGTGTTAACTTCTTGGTTGAGTGGGGACTACTTCCAATAACTGCAATCTTTGTAGAACCGGCTAAGGTGTTATTCCTCAACAATGCAATCAATCATGGTGTGTTCACTCCGCTCGGTGCCGAGCAGATAGATGAACTCGGCAAATCAGTATTCTATATGATAGAATCTAACCCCGGCCCCGGTCTTGGACTGCTTGTCGCATTTATGGTTGCCGGCAAGGGCAGTGCTAAGAGCAGTGCTTCCGGTGCGGCATTTATTCACTTCTTCGGCGGTATTCACGAACTGTACTTCCCATATGTACTTATGAAACCGATAACATTGATCGCCCTGATAGCGGGTGGCGCAACCGGAACATTTATCTTCTCTACCTTTGGTGGTGGTCTCACCGGCGCGGCATCTCCCGGAAGTATCATAGCCCAGATGCTCATGACACCTGCCGGTGCACACATTCCGAACATCTTAGGTATTGCGGCATCTGCTGTTGTGACATTCCTTATCGCAGCGGTGCTTATAAAAAGAAGTTCCGGCGGTGACGACGATATTGAGGCGGCACAGAGCAAAATCCGTGAGATGAAAGCCAAGTCTAAAGGCCAAAGTAGTGGAACGGTTGCGGTAGATGCACCTGCTCAAGACGCAAATTTATCGAACGTTTCCTTCATTATCTTCGCATGTGATGCCGGCATGGGCTCCAGTGCGATGGGTGCGACAAAACTTCGCAAAAAGTTAAAGACAAACGGTATAGAGGACATAACGGTCAAACACTCCCCTGTCAGTGAGATACCGAGTGAGGCACAGGTGGTTGTCACTCATGAACAGTTGAAAGAACGTGCGATACAGGCAAATCCGAACGCATATCTTGTGACTATAACCGACTTTTTGTCTGCTCCGGAATACGATGAGCTGATCAATAAAATTAAAGAGGATAAAGGAGTTTAACCATGAAAGAATTTAAATACACAATTTCTGACGAACACGGCATTCACGCAAGACCGGCAGGCGAACTGGTGAAGATGATGCAGACCTATGAGTGCGATATCACATTCACAAAAGGTGAGAAGACGGTAAGTGGAAAAAAACTCTTTGCCGTGATGGGCATGGCGGTGAAAAAAGGCGAGGAGATTACCGTCTGTTGTGATGGTGCCGATGAAGAAGCCGCAATAAAAATGGCGGAGAAATTCTTAACCGAGAACCTGTAAGCATTCAA
>CAYJMO010000048.1:0-4526 GCA_964371365.1 uncultured Oscillospiraceae bacterium | reverse complement strand
CGACAGAGGGGATTATGCACACAATACCACAGCGGCTAAGCAGAATATTTGCCACTCTATTAGAAAGTGGTGAGCCGGTCAGCGTGACAACGCTTGCCGCTGTGCTCGGTGTGAGTCGTCGCACCGTCTTTCGAGAACTCGAAAACGTTGATAGTATACTGAGAAGGTTGAATCTTCGTCTCGATACAACGGTGGGCGAGGGGCTGTATCTCTCGGGCGAACAGCAGGACATAGACCGTTTAGGTGATATAATAAATGCTCAGCGTGAGAGTCTTGCCGTCGATAAGGAGCAGCGCCGAACCGCGCTTGCGCTGCTGGTTCTCGATAGCACACAGTGGAAAAAGCTATATTATTTTTCCAGTATTTTAGAGGTAAGTGAAGCCACTGTCAGCCTTGATATGGACATTTTGGAACACGAATTTAAATGCTATAACATTCAGCTGCTTCGCAAAAAGGGCATGGGAATCTTTGTGAACGGCACCGAGATGAACATAAGGACAATCTTTGTAAATTATCTGTTAAAGGTGCAGAACACTTCGTTGGTCAAGGATATACTCTCCGAGGCAATAGCACATGGTGTGAACGAAATTTTAAAGTCACAGTCGATATTCCTTAACTGGATGACCGGTGATGCACTTGTCATCATGAGCAACCGTCTTATCGTGCAGATATCAAGGTTGAAAAAAGGCCAGGTGTTAGGTGTTTGCGAGGTGAAAAAACAGAACACACTCTATACAGAGGTTGCAAAAAAACTGGCACAGGAGCTCTCCTATCACTTTGATATCGATATAGCACAGCAGGAACTCGACTATATTGTAGACGGTTTGCGAGCCGCACGCACAAAGACCGGCAGTGAGTTTTATGAGGATGAAAACGCATCATTCTCACGTGCAAGACACCTTGCATACAGGATGATAGAGCGTTTCGACAGCCGTCTTGCACCGACACTTAAGACAAATGAAGAGCTGGTGCGTGGATTAAGTATCCACCTATGGTCGGCAATTGTGCGAATTGAGAGCGGATACAGAATCGATGATCCGCTTGATGGTCAGTAGAAAAGGGAATACCCCGATATTTATCACAGCGCCAAGCAGGCCTGCACCGTTTTAAGCGAGGAGTTGCAAAAGCAGGTGCCGGGGGAGGAGGTTGCCTGTATCGCCACCCACTTTGGGGCGGCGGTTATGCAGATGGGCGAAAACAGGGTGAAACGCAGGTTGAGAGTGTCGGTGATCTGCCTTGGTGGAATAGGTGTTTCCTACATGATGGCGGGGCAGGTGAAAAAGCATTTCGGCAAGGAAGTTATTACTGAGATAGGGGAATACAATCAGCCCTACAGCTGGAAAAACAGTGACTTTTTAATCGCCACCACCGCTGTTCCCGACACCGACATGCCGGTGGTCATAGCACATCCATTGCTAACAGGTGATGAGATTAACGAGATAAAACAACTTATAGAATCTCTTTCAACGCAAAATCCCGAAAAGCCGGAGCAAAAAACCATTAATCCATTTGCGGAGCGTTTAAACATCGCAGTAAATCATCTTCAAGATCTTGAATATCTTCTGAATAACTTTAAGGTGGTCGATATTCAACCGGATATGCAGATAGAGGAGCTATCAAGATTTGTGAGCCATCGTTTTGTCGACAGTCCCGGCGACAGTGAGAAGATCTACAATAGTTTGATGTCCCGTGAACAGATGTCTTCACAGTTGATAGAAGAACTGAATTTAGTCCTTCTACACTGTTCCACCGACGGAATAAAACAACCTATTATCATGGTTTTATATCCGAGTGACGGTTGCATATACAATGCACAGGGCAAGTGTGCGAATAGTTGTCTGCTTATGCTGATACCAAAAAGGACAACTACCGAGCTAAAGGAGACAATCGGTGCGATAAGCGGTGCACTTGTGGAGGACGAACAACTTTTAAACGCAGTGATATCCGGCGATGAAATCGTCATTTATAAAAAAATTGAGTTTATATTTTCTGCCCGACTGACAGATTTTTACAATGATCTGTTTGGTAAATAACAACTAACAATGAGGTGATAAAAATGCTAAACAAAACAGAAATTATTCTAAATCAACCCGCTGTCCATAAGGATGAAGCTATTAAAAGATGTGGCGAGCTGCTCTGCGGTGCCGGCTACATCTCGAGCGAGTACATCGAGGGTATGTTAAAAAGGGACAACAGCTTTTCCACCGCTATAGGCAATCTTATTGCCATACCGCACGGTGAAAAAGACTATGCGCAATACATTAAAAAGACAGGGTTGTGCGTGATAACCTATCCGGACGGGATCGACTGGAATGGCACCGAGGTCAAGCTTGTTATCGGTATTGCCGCACTCGGTGAAGAACATCTTGAAATCCTTGAAAACATCGTCGACGTTTTGGAGGAGGAAGAGGATGTAATCAAATTGGTAGAGGAAGCCGACACCGACAAGATTATATCAATGTTTGCCGGAGAATAAATTTTCAAACACCGAGTTTTATTCCTTTTCAGCAGAATACGCTGAAATTCCGCCACAATGTAGCGGAACCGTAAAATTATCAAAAAAGGAATGGTCAAAAATGATAGTTACAGTTACTTTAAATCCGGCACTCGACAAAACGGTGCGTATCGACAGTCTTAAACCGGGCGGGCTTAACCGAATTAAATCGGTGACTGTAGATGCCGGCGGAAAGGGCGTAAATGTCGCAAAGATGGCGGCGGTACTCGGTGTTGAGTGCTTAGCAACCGGATTTTGCGGTGGTGACGGCGGCGCGATGCTTATATCAGAACTCGATAAACTTGGTCTTGCGCACGATTTTGTAAAGGTCAATTGCAACACCCGAACCAACACAAAGGTGCTGGACGATGACTATGGTATTACCGAGCTGAACGAGGCGGGTGTTACGGTCAGCGAAGCAGAGGAAAAAGCACTGGAAGAAAAACTTCTGTCGTATGCGTGTGACGGCTCAATATTTGTCCTGTCCGGTAGCACACATGCAAATGCAAAACCGAAATATTACCATGATTTAATAATGCTTTTAAAGCAAAAGGGGGCATATGTCCTGTTCGATGCCGACGGAGATGCCTTTAAAAATGCAATAACTGCGGTGCCGGATTTTATCAAGCCCAACAATGAGGAACTCAGCTCGTTTTGTGGCAAAACCAACATGACGAATGACGAGATGTATAGGGTTTGTAAAGACTTTATAAAGGACGGGATAGATTTCGTCGCACTGTCGATGGGCAAGGTCGGAGCGGCGTTCATAACCGATGATAAGGCATATTTCGCACCGGCAGTGGATGTCGAGGTTTCCTCTACGGTGGGCGCAGGTGACAGCATGGTGGCAGCGGTTGCCTGTGCTAAAAAACTCGATTTATCGCTTGAAGACACGGCCGCGCTTGCCATTGCCTGTAGCACCGGTGCGGTGACCACCGAGGGGACAAAACCACCGAGCCGTGAGCTGGTGGAAAAATTAAAGTTAAAGGTAAAGCTAAAGACCATAACATTATAAAATGGAGGCAGAAATATGAAAACAAGAGCAATCAGAATGTACGGTGCGGATGATCTGCGTGTAGAGGAGTTTGAACTCCCCGCAATTAAATCGGACGAGATATTAGTCAAGGTTATATCGGACAGTGTGTGTATGTCTACATACAAGCTGTTAAAACAGGGTGCAAATCATAAACGTTGCCCCAAAAACGTTGCAACCAACCCTATTATTATCGGACATGAGTTTTCCGGAACCATTGTCGAGGTAGGTGAAAAATGGCAGGACGAATTTAAAGTAGGGGAGCGTTTCGCACTTCAGCCGGCACTCAACTACAAAGGCAGTCTTGCCTCGCCGGGATATTCATACGAATTTTTTGGTGGTGCGGCGACCTATGCGATTATTCCGCAGGAGGTCATGGAACTCGGCTGTCTGTTGCACTATGATGGCGAGGGATATTATAACGCCTCTCTCGGTGAGCCGATGAGCTGTATTATCGGTGGTTATAACATAATGTATCACACCAACAAGGTCAACTATGACCACACACCCGGCATAAAAGAGGGTGGAAATGTGCTTGTCCTCGGTGGTTGCGGACCTATGGGTCTCGGTGCGATAGAATACCCGATAGTCGCCGGCAATCGACCAAAGCGTATCGTGGTAACCGACATCGATAACGGACGAATTGAGCGAGCAAAAGAGCTCATCTCGCCCGAATTTGCAAAACAAAACGGTGTGGAACTTTACTATATTAATCCGAATGAAATTGAAGACCCCTACAATACACTTCTTGATATATCGGATGGCAAAGGTTATGACGATGTGTTCATCTATGCACCGATAAAACCACTTGCGGAGCTTGGCGATAAATTGATGGCGTTTGACGGTTGCCTCAACTTCTTCGCAGGTCCTACCGACAGCGAATTCAAAGCGGAGATAAACCTATACAACGTACACTACACATCAACTCATCTCCTTGGTAGCACCGGCGGCAACACCGACGACCTTAAAGAGGCGCTTGAACTCTCGTCAAAAGGGAAG
>CAYJMO010000047.1:13685-17158 GCA_964371365.1 uncultured Oscillospiraceae bacterium | reverse complement strand
CCTCGGAAAAAATGCCGAATGTTGGCAAAAAGTTTGATAAAACACAGTTTCAGAATGCGCTTAAACTTGGAAATGTAAACAGTATAACCGTTTTTGGCAAATGTCATCACGGATACTGCTACTACCCGACAAAGGTTGGCACACAGCATCCGACTATGGAGCAGGGGTTTGATCTCGCCGGTGAGATGATGTCTGCCTGTCACATTGGAATATTCTTTATCAAAACCGGAGCAACAACTTTACGACCGGCTTTTTGCATATTGCAATCGAGAAAACAAAATTGCGTTTCCCGACATGGATAACTATGACCTTATGTTAAAGTTTTTAGACCTACAAGGTTCTTCAACAGCTGCAATTCTCCACAGCCGTGAAAATGTCAGATCAAGACTTCAAAAAACAGAGGTACAAACCGAGGAGGTTTTAAAGAACGGTGCAATGTCCGTCGAGGGAATTTCAAAAAAGGTGGGTTACAACGGCAAGATACATTTTTACAAGGCCTTCGACGATGTGTTTGCCATGAAGCCCTCCGAGATGCGCCTGCTTTTAAAGTAGCGCAAAAACCAACGGTATGCTATGTTCATATCAACCTCCACACAGGCATGCAACAAACCTGTATGGAGGTGTTTTAAATATAAAGAGCAGGTAACCGTCTTCACGCGTGCTGCGAGAGATAGCGAAGTTGTCACGGGCAAAACTGAGTTCTATGCTCGATTCTATGCAGTCGAGTTTAAACTTATATTGTAATTTGATGTTTTAATTGTGAGACTGATGAACTTATTCCTCCAACCCCAACCTTACAAACTGTTCTTTCGGTGCATCATTTTCTTTCATTAGGTCGACCATGAGTTGGCACATCCGGTCCTCGATAGCCTTATCCTCAATTGGGTTTTCCTGTTTTGGGTCGTTGGCGAGGTCATATAGTTTCGTCGACATGTCAAGAAGGGTTTGACGGGAATATCCACTCGGGATAATTTTCATCAGTGGCGTACCTTTAGTAAAGCTGAACGGCTCGGACCACTGCATAGTTCGCATCTCCTCGAGTGAGAACAGACTGCGCATGTGGGTCGGCATCTGGGTGTAGTTGAAAAGAGGCTTGTTCCCCTCGACGGGACCTCTCATGTAGACATAGCGTCCGTCGGTCACGTTCACATGTCCGCCATGGATACCAAAAAGTGCACCGTCTCGCACCGGCTTGTTGTCGGTGATAACATCTTTCAGTGGCACACCCTGCATTTCGTTCGGACGTTCTACATCAAAAAATTCGAGCAGTGTCGGGGCAATATCGATGGTCTGTACCAACGCGTCACGTCGTTCACCGACCACCTTAAGACGTGGGTCATAGACAAAGAACGGAGTATGCGATATCTCCTCATAGAACGGGTGCAAGCATTTTGCCCACAGATCATGCTCGTTCAACAGATAGCCATGGTCGGTGTTGACAATGAGCATGGTGTCACGCCACATGTCATGCTTATCCATATAATCAAGCAACTTTCCGAGATATTCGTCACACATAGAGAGTAGGGCGGCATATTCCAACCGGCAATGCTCTATCGCTTCTTTAGGTTCGCTGACTCTATCATAGGGCGGCCAATCAAAATGTTTATCATTATATTCATGCGGATATAGGTCCTTGTATTTCTGCATAGAATAAAACGGCTCGTGAGGATCAAAGGTCTCGAGATGCAAAAACCAGTTGTCCGTGTCGCGATTTGTGTCCAAAAACTCAAATCCAAGCTCGAACACCTTTGCCTGCGGTTGCTGTTCTTCACAGGTTATATACTTCCGGTTTACCGCATCTTGTCGCCAAAAACAGCCGTAGTGCTCCGGTATTTCCACCTCGCCGACGATACCTTTCCAGCGATCACCCTCATGACCGCGCACACATTCCCATGTGTTATAACGATGATGATAGGTGCAACCGCCATCCTCCCAGTAGTGTTGATGATCGCTTATCATGTGTGTATAAACACCATTTTTTTGCAATCTTTCCGGCATGGAATCGTCATACGGTTCGATAGGCCCCCAACTGCGATGCAAAAAATTATATCTGCCGGTGTGCAGTTCACGACGTGCCGGCATACAGGGGAGTGAGCCTGCGTAGCATCGATCAAAGGTGACCGTTTTTTCTGACAGGCGTTTAAAGTTTGGGGTGTGGGTCCAGTCACATCCGTAGGACGACAGCATATGACGGTTGAGTGAGTCGAACATCAACATTATAGCTTTCATAAAAACTCCTTATCGTCTATTGTAAGGCCTTGTGTATTTTTTCTTTGACCTCTTTTATTATGTCCGGTGTTGCGGTGTAGGGAATTTCCCCTCCGGAGGAGAGGATAAGTCGGTCGGTGCCTCCCGCCGCCTTTATGTCCCTTAAGATCGTCTCGGCGATGAGTGTCGGATTTTGTGTCGCCCAAAGGGATGCGCCTGAACCGCCGATGATAACCCTGCCCGGCAATCCGGTGTAGCCGTCCGAAATGGTGGTGTCGCCGACCGAGGGGGAGGTGAATGCCTCCATCGCCACCGCCGGTATCTTTGCGAGGTCGGGGAGTAGCATTTTGAGCTTGCCGCACATGTGCAACATCTGTTTTTTTCCGTGCTTTGCTAATATACTGTTATAGTCCTTGAGGTGCGGCAGGCAGTAACGGTGGAAGAGATCGGGGCTTATCAGCGTGGTGGAGGTGTTCTCCACCGACAGGCAATACTCTATGTCGGTATTCTCACACATGACGGTGTACCGTCGCATGAGAGCACGGTGCATTGCAGCTATAAGTGCGTCCGTCTCGTGCGGGTAGTCATAACTTAAAAAGGAAAACTGTTCGATCCCCATCTTATACTGCACCAAATCCATCAGCGGTGAGGGCGGCATGGCGGTGATGAAAAACCTATCGTCATGTGCGGCGACATACGCCTTATGTCGTTTGACCTCGCACGGCGAGACGGTGAACTCGACACTGTCATAAAACTTCGTCATTGCCTCGATATCTCGGAGGTCGGTTATGGGGTGGACGGTGGGGTGGGCGTCGTCCACCTCGTCGGTGGCGACCTCGTGATACTCCATACGGTGCCCATTCACCTCGTACCGTGTTATCGAGACCTCCCCTTCATTATACTGCTCGATGGAAATACCGGGTGGTGTCACCTCGGTGATTTTCACCCCATCAAAGCTGAAATAGTCGGAGCCGATATAGGTGTGCATTTCGTCCATGCTAAGACCTGCAAATTGCCCCGTCTGTTGCCTCAAATAGGAACCGGAGATCTTCGGCCAAAAGGGCAGACGATCCGGTTTTTGTCCGTGAAAAACCGCCTCAATACGTTGTTTTGTATTCATAATAACTCCTTTACGCCTTCATACCGGTGCTGACTATGCCGGCAACAAAATACTTTTGTGCAAAGGCGAAAACAATTATGACCGGCAACATGGTGAGCACCGTCGCTGCCATGAGGACATTCCACTCAATGCCGCCAAGACCGCG
>CAYJMO010000047.1:4801-13585 GCA_964371365.1 uncultured Oscillospiraceae bacterium | reverse complement strand
GACAAAAACACACCGAACGAGCCGGACAAAAACGGGATAATAAGTCCTGCATAGCTGTTGATAAGACCGATACCCCCTTCGCCGAACATGTCGTTGCCGCCCATAAACGGCACACTGCGCAACATGATAAACTGTGGTATTATATAGGACTGAGGCGGTATCATGATGCCCATCAAAAATATCATGAGTATCAGATTTTTGCCCTTGAAGTTGAGCCGCGCAAGGCTATAACCGCAAAGAGTATTAAAGATTATACTGCCCACGACGGTTATGGAGGTCACGAGGGCGGAGTTGAAGAAGTATCTCGGCCAGTCGCCACGTTGCATCGCCTCTATGTAATTATCAAGGTTGAACGATTGTGGTAAAATGTTGAAATTCGCCATGGCGAGCTCGGTCTCAAACTTAAAGGAGGTGAGCACCGCAATTAAGATAGGAGTAAGGCTCAATGCTGACACAAAGAGGACAACTACAAAGAGCACCCATCTTGTTATCTTTTCCGATGTTGTGTTCATATACCCTCCTAAACTATCTCGGTGTCGCCACCGCTGTTACCGTATTTAAAGGAAATGAGCGTAACCACCGCGGTTATGATAAGCAGAAATACCGCCTGCGCCGAGGCATAACCCATCTTGTATCCCTCAAATCCGTTCATATATATCTGATGGACGATGGTGGTAGTGGCGTTCCTGGGACCGCCGTTGGTCATGTTGTAGACCTGACCGAACACCTGAAAAGAGCTGATTACCGCCATTATGAACAGGAAAAAGGTGGTGGGTGCGAGCAGTGGTAGCGTTATCTTGAAAAACTGACGCAGGGAGGATGCACCGTCAATCCTTGCCGCCTCATAAAGATATCCGGGAATTGCCTGCAGTCCCGAGGTGAACACCACCATGTTATAACCGGTTGACGCCCATATGCCCAGTGCCATGATGGAGGGCATTGCCGTCTCAACCTCCAACAGCCAGTTGTGCTGTGGCAGACCAAAGTAGTCGAGCACATAGTTAAGCACGCCGACGTTGTTGTTATAGATGTACAGCCACGCCATCGACGCGGCAATAACCGAGATGGTGTTGGGCAGGAACAGTATCGGGCGAAAAATCTTGCGTCCAAAGATTTTTTTGTTGAGTATGGTGGCGAGAATCAACCCGAACGAGAGTGATAAAAATATAGTGCCCACGGCATAGGTGAGGGTGTTGAAAATTGCGGTCACAAAAAAATCGTCCTCAAAAAGTCGTGTGTAATTCTTAAACCCCACAAAGTTCCACTCGAACAGATTGAAGTCGGTAAAACTGTAAAAAATAGTGAAACCGGTGGGTATAAGCACAAAAAGCCCGTAGATTATCATATTGGGCAACATAAAAAGGTAGGCTATATTATCGCCTGTGCCCTTTTTCTTTTTTGTTTGCATAGGGTCTCCTTTATATAGGGTTTAAAAAGCATATGGGCGACCCTATTTGGTCGCCCATAAGTAAGGGTGTATAGTATAATTATTTAGCCGCTACAGCCTCGTCATAAGCGGTTGCGAACTGATCCATCGCCGCCTGGGGCTCCATGGTGCCGGCATAGACCTCGTCCACCAACGGGCGTAGGTTGTTGACAAAGTCAAAGAAATGCTCGTTCATTGCGCCGTAGGGTACGACCTTTGTTGCCGCATTGAAAAACACCTCGTTAAGCTCAGGGTTCATTGCGATGTAATCCTCACGAGCGGATTCACGTGTCGGGACAAAACCGATTTTTTCCGCTATAAGCAACTGACCCTCGGTGGAGGTTATGGACTGCCAAAGGGCAAGCGCCTCGTCTTTATAATCGGTGTCGCTATAGACCGACCAGCAGGTGGTGCCGAGCATATATCTGTCGCCGGGAAGATTTGCTACCGAGAAGTTTTCTGCACCGACATTGTTTGCCACTGTTGTGGCGTTACTGCTACCGTCAAAAGCCATCGCTGCAAGACCGTTTGCAAACATACCGCCTGTCACATCATGTAGGAGCCGCACATCGGATATACCATCTACCATGATATTTTGACACCATTCCAGTGCCTCAAGTGCCTCCGGCTCGGTCATTGCGGATGTAAGATCATCGTTCCAAAGACCGTCCGCACCAAACATGAGCATAGATGACCACAGTGTCTGCTCGCCGGTGCCGATGTCTATACCGGAAAGGGTTATTTTACTGCCGTCGCTCTGTACCAGTTGTTCTGCATAGGAGCGGATCTCCTCAACGGTTGTAGGGGGTGCAGTCAAGCCGGCTTCTTCAAAAAGGTCGGTACGGTAGTAAAGCACACGAACCTCCGGCATGGCGTAACCGTAGAGGTCGCCCTCATGCATTGCAGGCGAGAGTGATGCCTCCGAGATATCGTCAAAGCCGTCCCAGTCCGGGATTGCTTCGGAGATGTTCATCATATTGCCGGAAGCAAAAACGGGGCCAATCTGTCCGAGACCGACGCCAAAGACATCCGGTGCGGTACCGCCGGAAAATGCGACGTTAAGCTTTGTAAAATACTCATCCCAGCCTATCTGGGTGATATTTGTGGTCATATGGGGCATGTCAGCCGCCGCCATTTCGGATATTTGTGTGTAAACGTCAAACTCAAATTCGTTACTGCCCGGAACATATATAGACAGCTCAACCGGTTCCGCTGTGGGTTCTTCCTCTGCCGCCGGTGCTTCGGAACTCTCCTCCGCCGCAGGTGCCTCACTCTCGGCAGGTGCCTCGGAGCACGCCGCAAACGATAAGAGCAGGACAAGTGATAACAATAAAAGTGCAATACGTTTCATTTCATTCCTCCTAAATTTATTTTATGAATTTATTATATCACCGCAACAAACAAAAGGGCAATAGCACAATCTTTACATCGTTGACCTATTTTTACCTGTTCTTAATTCACGCCCCTATTACGTTCCCGATATTCCTTTGGGGTGATGCCCATCTCCTTTTTAAAAAAACGGGAGAGGTAGTTGACCGACTCCAGCCCCACCGCCGTGCAGATGTCCTTTATCATCATGTCACCGTCACACAGATGGGATTTTATTAGCTTCAGTCGCTGTTCCTTTATATAACTCGAAAGGGTGTTGTTTGTCGTCTCGCTGAACAGACGGGAGAGGTAGGAGGGGTTGTAGTGCAGGCTGTCCGCGATGTTCAAAAGGGTGAGATCACCACCGATATTCTCGTCGATAAATCTTTTTGTCCGCTGTACTACCACATTTTCATGCGAGCTGTTCAGCTGTGATATGTGGTTGCATATCAGCTCTATAGATTGTTTAATCCGCTTGGCAGGATCAACATCGACGGTGTCGGGGGACTGGAGATTCAATTCCTCAATCAGACAATCGGTCACACCTTGCAACAACATCAACTCTTCCACCAGCCAATTTCCCGAAAATTCCTCCTGTAGCGAGATTACCCTGTCGAGTAGCATGGTCGAGTTGCCGCAGAGCAACAGGTAGCGATATTGCCTGCGTTTCTCGTCCTCAAAGGAGCTTCCGATAATATTTTTGAGTACATCGGTATAATAGGTTCTGCCGTTAAGTATGGTGGAATGACGGTTTTTGTTGTGCTCCAGTATGATGTGCAACAACTCGTTCTCCGACGCGAGATTGTGTATAGGCAAAAACTGTTCCCCAATACAAAGGGTCACACTGTCACCCTGCTCCTTTTCAAGCCCGGAATAGATAAGCTCACTGATATGGTGGATATATTCCGTCGTGACCTCACCATGTGGTTGTAAAAGGACGGCGATGACCGGTGTTTTAAGATTCTGATAGGTTGTGTCCGATATCAGCGTCACAACCTCAACTTCGTCGCCAAGGTTATATCGATAAATAGCATGTAGCTGATGCAACAGTTCTCCTAAACGCTCATATGTGAAGTAACTGTTGTTTTGATTGTCAAAACGCAAAAGGCAGAGCAAAAACTTGCCGAACGGGTCGATATTAATGCCAAAGCAACCCAAACGATGCACCAACATCGCATGGTCGACATCGCCCTTTTGCAGTACCGGTTTAAAGAGCATGTCCTCCACCATAAAGATATTTTCCGGTTTTTGGTACAGCTCTCCGGAGCGTTGTGCGCTGTGACGCAGCTCATTTTCAATAATATCAATTGCTTTGCCGACGACCGAGAGGATATGCTCATCACTTTCGGTTTTGAGAATAAAATCAATAACCCCTATCTTGACGGCGTCGTATATGTGCTCGAATTTTTGATAGGCGGTCAGAAAGACGAATTTTGTCTCTTTCCATTTTTTTAACACGATGTTACAAAATTCGAGTCCGCTCATGCGTGGCATCTCGATATCGGACAGGATTATATCGACACGGTGGTTCTCTAAAAGTTCCAGGGCGGCGACGGCACTGTTTGCCTTTAACACGTCCAGCTCATACATGTCCTGCAGGCGGAACAAACCCACAAGATGGTTGAGCACGAACGGTTCGTCATCTACAATCAGCAGTTTATACATCACTATCCTCCTGTAAGGCGTTTACATTTATGACAACACTCACATCTATTCCGCCGCTGTCGTTCACAGACATTCCAACGCCGCTTTGCTCACCATACATCAGTTTAATGCGGGAATTTATGTTAAAAAGTCCGCTCTGCTCGCTCTCGCTCGGGTGTTTAAGTCGCTCGCAAAGCTGTTGCATCTTTTGCGGTTCAATGACACTTACCGTGTCCGATACCACCAGTGTGACCCTGCCATCCTCTACGCTGCTTTTAACCGATATATAGACGCGAGAATCAGCATTTGACATTCCATATTTAAAGATATTTTCAACAATAGGTTGCAGTATAAGGCGCGGCACCCTAATATTTTCAACACTCATCGGCAGGTTTTGCACCTCACACTCTATCCTGTCAACAAAGCGCATTGCCTGTATACCGAGGTAACTTTTAACATGTAGCAGTTCTTTTTGAAGTTCGATATAATCACCCTCCTCCCGCGTGATATATCGGAAATATTGCCCGAGATGATCGAGTAAAAGGGAGGCATTTTCGTTATCCTCACTCTGTATCATGCGAGAGAGCATAAAGAAATTGTTGTAGAGGAAGTGTGGATTTATCTGGGATTGCAGCTGTTTGAGCTCGGCACGGCGCACCAAAACATCCTGATGATAGACTCGGTTAATAAGGTTGCTAAGACGTGCAGTCATCTCGTTCGTGCGGTTAGCAATTATGCTGAATTCGGAATTTTTGTCCCCACTCTCTATACATCGGAATTCCCCCTCGCTCGCACTGGTAATGACCGACACTATCTCTGTCAACGGTTTTTGAATCACTATATAACAATAGATTATATATCCGACAATGGCGAGAATGAACAGTACAAATATTAAAACAAAAATGGAATAAATATGGTTATACTCCGACAAGATATTCTCATACGGCACGTCGAGATGCAAGCTGGGTAGGTAGTCATACTCGGTATCAAAATGCAAGGTGAAAAACTCGCCGACCGGCTGTTCCCCCACCGACAATAGCACCTCGTCACCATCGGAAAGGGTGACGAGTGCGCCCTCGTACCCGCTTTGAAGCGACATCAACTCGAGCAGCGCCTCGCTTGATAGGTCTATCTTGATCAAAAACTTGTCTATCTCGTTGTCGGTATTATAGGATAGGTCGGACAGCAGTATCGATACCTTGTCGTCATCGTAATACAGTTTTATGCGACTATCAATCATTGCTTCAAGTGAATTAAATTCCGAGTAGTTTATATCCTCTGTCGCGTAGAGCGAGTTGCGGTTAGTCCGTGACACGACGGTGTCGATCTGTGGGACATACAGTGAGACTTTTGAGATAAGGTCGCCGGAGCCCAGCATCACCTCCATCTGGACACGTAGGTTGGCAAGAGCGACATTCTTATCGTAGTTATTTGCAGTCTTCCCGGAATAGGCGAGTTCTATCGCATAGTTGTTGTATGGCAGCGAACCGACAGCCTCCACCGATTTTTGCAGGTTATCGACAAGGCGATTGTAGGCGTCAAGGGTGCGTATATCAATATACTCAATCTCCTTTTCGATAAGCGCTGTGCGGTTGACGGTAAAAAATATCGCCATGACACTCAACAGTGCGATGAAAAGAAAAAGCACTACCAATAATATTTTAAAGTAAACAGTGTTATAAAACTTCATGTTTTGTTATCTCGTTTCGTTATCTAAATTGTTGCAATGTTTAATAGAAAATGCAGTTTAGTGCACTACACAACCAAATAATATAAGTTCGTTAAAAATAGCAAACAGTAAAGGCTGGTTGCTTTTAAATTTTATTATAGCATATCAGATTGAGATTTGCATTATTATTTTTACTAAGCTTACTTAGTTTTAGTTAGCCGTTTTTAAATTAAAACAACTGAAATATTTACAAACACTTAATTTTATGGTAATATAGTACAGACGAACATCAAAAAACATACGGGGTAATCGGAGTTTGACAAGATACATAATAAAAAGATTATTGTTGTTGATACCAACACTTTTGGCGATTATATTTATTGTATTTGCCATTATGAGCCTTACCCCGAATACGCCGGGTGCGGTTATACTCGGTATGCGCGCCACACCGGAAGCGGTGCAGGAGCTCAACGAAGAGCTCGGCTATAACAGACCGTTCATTATACGATACTTTGACTATGTCTTCAACATGTTTCAAGGGGATCTTGGGGAATCATACATAAGCGGTCGCGGCGTTGCGGAAGAGATATTTCGCACACTGCCCGTTACTGTCAACCTTGCAGTTGTATCTATCATACTTGCAGTCGTGATAGGTGTACCTCTGGGTATTATAGCCGCTGTTAAGCAATATAGCGCCTTTGATGTTATCGGCACATCAATTTCCATGTTCATGGCTGCAATGCCAAGTTTTTGGTTCGGTATGATGGCAATATTGATTTTCAGCCTTATGCTCGGATTGTTGCCGTCCCATGGATTGGAATCGTTGCGCCACTACATTCTCCCATCCCTTACCCTTGCTATTCCCGTCGCGGCCTCAATACTGCGATTGACAAGAACCACCATGCTCGAAACGATTAGACAGGATTACATCCGCACCGCCCGTTCCAAAGGTCAGACCGAGCGAAAAATCATCTTCCGTCACGCGCTCAAAAATGCTATGCTGCCCGTTTTGACCTATGCCGGAATTAACTTTGGTTGGCTTTTGGGCGGAGCGATAGTCATAGAGCAAGTTTTTTCAATAAACGGTGTTGGTAAACTTATAGTTGAAGCTATAAAAATGAAAGATGTACCGCAGGTAACAGGCTGTGCGGTAGTTTTAGCTTTTTTCTTTATGCTGGTTATGTTGGTTGTAGATATACTATATGCCATGATCGACCCGAGAATCAAGAGCCGCTATCAACAAGGATAAAGGAGGACATCATAGATTGAATAACGACAATTATTCCGTCAAACAGATATCTAAACGATCTCAGAGCAAAGAGGTCTTTAAACGTTTGAGAAAAAACAAAATCGCAATGTTTGGTCTTGGCATCTTTGCGGTAATTATTTTTTGCACAATATTTGCGGATTTAATCGTACCATATGATCGCGCAATTGAGCAGAACATGGACAAGACCTATCTCGGTTCCTCGCTTGAACATCCCTTTGGAACGGATCTTTACGGTCGTGACATATTTGCAAGGGTCATACATGGTACAAGAACATCGCTGTTAATGGGTATTGGTGCCGTTATTGTCGGCATGGCAATCGGCGGTTTACTTGGAGCGATAACCGGTTATTTCGGCGGATTGGTGGATTCAATAATCACAAGAATACTGGATGTGGTCATGTGCATACCCTTTATGTTGCTTGCTCTTGCGCTGGTGGCGGCATTCGGTTCCGGTCTCGGCAACGTGCTATTAGCCTTGATGTTAGCGATGGTGCCTCAGTATACAAGGATAGTCCGCTCCACCATCCTAAACGTTGTCGGAATGGACTATATCGAGGCCGCTAAGGCTTGTGGCACTCCACATCGTGTTATAATTGTAAAACACATACTTCCAAACGCCATAGGTCCTATAATTGTTCAAGCTACTATGTCGGTGGGCAGCCTTATAATCTCCGCCGCTTCCATGAGCTTTTTAGGCATGGGGATTCAACCTCCTACACCGGAATGGGGGGCAATGCTTTCCGAGGGTAAAGACTACATGCTTATCAGTCCCGAGATGGTTGTTTTTGCGGGAATGGCTATAGTGCTGACATCTCTTTCCGTCAACCTTCTCGGAGACGGACTCCGAGATGCATTAGACCCACGATTAAAGGATTAATTCAATGAACGATACTTTGCTTGAAATAAAAAACCTGTCGGTAGAATACAGAACAGACAACTCCACCGTTTATGCCGTTAACGGGATAAACTTGCGGCTTGCCAAACGGGAGACGCTCGGCCTTGTAGGTGAAACCGGAGCGGGGAAAACCACCACCGCTCTTAGCATAATGCGCCTTTTGCCGGAGCGCACCGGCAAGATCGTCGATGGGGAAATACTCCTCAACAATAAAAACTTGCTGGAGAACAGCCCTATCGAGATGCGCGATGTGCGTGGCGAGAGCATCTCGATGATATTTCAAGACCCCATGACCTCTTTAAATCCTGTTATTACGGTAGGGGCGCAGATAGAGGAATGTATTGAAATCCATCAGCCTCAAAAATCAAAGAGTGAGCGCGCTCAAAGAGTAGATGAGATACTGGAGCTTGTGGGCATACAACCGGTACGCAAAAACGAATACCCACACCAGTTTTCCGGCGGAATGAAGCAACGTGTAGGCATAGCAATCGCTCTTGCTTGTGAGCCGGAGC
>CAYJMO010000047.1:0-4791 GCA_964371365.1 uncultured Oscillospiraceae bacterium | reverse complement strand
ACTGTTGGCAGACGAGCCGACAACCGCTTTGGATGTTACAATACAAGCACAGGTGCTTAGACTCATGCGCGAACTAAAAGACAAACTCGGCACCTCCATGATTCTTATAACGCATGATCTCGGTGTCGTTGCGCAAACCTGTGACAGGGTCGCAATAATGTATGCCGGAGAGATAATAGAGAGTGGCAGTGTAGAACAGATTTTCACCGGTGATAAACACCACCCCTATACCGTGGGACTTTTCGGTTCTATCCCGGATCTTACATCAAGATGTGAGCGTTTGAGCCCTATAGACGGGCTTATGCCAAACCCTACCGACCTTCCCTCAGGCTGCAAATTCCATGAACGTTGTACCAGATGTATGGACATCTGCAAAGAGCAAAAACCTGCCATATATGAAAACGAGCAGCATGTCATCGCCTGTCACCTGTTTGAAAGTGAGGTCGGAAATGAGTAATATTAGCCCTGTGCCGACTCCGTTATTAAAAGTTGTCGACCTGAAAAAGCATTTCAAGATTGGCAAAAGTGGAATGTTGCACGCGGTGGACGGTATAAACCTTACCATTAACCGCCAGGAAACTATAGGAGTGGTCGGCGAATCCGGCTGCGGTAAATCCACACTCGGTCGTGTTATAACAGGTCTTACGCCGGCAACATCCGGACAGGTGTTTTTAAACGGTGAGGATATCTTTTCTTATAACCGAAAACAGCGTTTTGAGATGAGAAAGAATATACAGATAATTTTTCAAGACCCTTTTTCCAGTCTTAACCCAAGATTGGCGGTGTTTGACCTTATCGCAGAGCCGCTATTAACGCATAAAGTATACAAAACAAAACAACAGCTGACCGAACGAGTTTTAAAGCTTATGGAGATGGTGGGGCTCGCCACCCGATATGTCGGTGTCTACCCTCACGAGATGGACGGGGGCAGACGTCAAAGGGTGGGACTTGCTCGTGCGTTGGCATTAGATCCGCAGTTTATCGTCTGTGACGAGCCTGTATCGGCACTCGACGTTTCCATACAAGCGCAGATACTCAACCTCTTGATGGATCTGCAGGACGAACTTGGACTTACATATATGTTTATCACTCATGACCTGTCGGTAGTAAAACATATTTCAAAAAACATAGCGGTCATGTATCTCGGACAGTGCGTGGAATTTGCCGATTCAGAGCAACTGTTTAAAAACCCCTTGCATCCCTACACGAAGGCGTTGCTCGGTGCAATACCCGTACCAAAATTGACAAACGATAATAAAATAGATATAATAAGAGGTGAGGTTTCTAACCCGATAAACCCAAAACCCGGTTGTCGGTTTGCCGGCAGGTGCGACTACGCTAAACCGGAATGCTCAAATCAGGACATTCTGCTAAACGATCAAGGGGATGGGCATAGCGTTGCCTGTCTGCTTTATCAATAGATATTTATAGGAGGAAATTCATGAAAAAGGTAAGTATTTTACTGGCGTTAATTTTGACCATGACACTTTTGGTCTCCGGTTGCGCTACAGATGGCAGCTCTGCCGACGGTGGAACCATGGTTGTCGGAATGGCCGATGTTGCGGGTAGTTTTAACCCCTATAGTACCGCATATGGTGATAACACACTCTGCCAGCTGCAGGTATACGACGCACTTGTTATCAAGGATGAAAACAGCGAAGTGTCTCCACACATCGCCGAGAGTTGGACCATCTCGGACGACAACCTTGTTTACACATTCATACTTCGTGAAGATGTCACTTTTTCCGATGGTAGCACCCTAACCGCCGAAGATGCCGCATATAACATTATGTATGCAAAGGATCAACCTATTTCGACATGGGCGATGGGCAATGTTGCAGATGCGGTAGCGGTAGATGAATTCACATTGGAGGTTACCCTCAGCTCTGTAGACATGAGCTTTTTTGAGAAGCTTGCATGGCTTCTTATTATTCCAAAATCTGCACATGAGGCGGATCCTGAAAATTACGGCATGACCACACAAACCACCATGGGCAGCGGTGCATACATCGTAGAGGAATGGGTTCCGGGTGAATCCGCCACACTCAAAGCTAACCCTAACTACTTTAAAGGCGAAGCGAGCGTTAAAAATGTCGAGCTTAAATCTATATCCGATGCTAACGCCGCCGTTATTTCATTGCAGACCGGTGAACTGGACTTATACATCAAAGACATACCGAATATCTCTATCCCGACCCTCGAGGCCGAAGAGGATGTGACCGTGTCTTCCTTCCCGTCCTATGTATTTATGGACGTACTTCTCAACTGTGATACCGGTATTTTTAGTGATGAAAATGTCCGTTTAGCCGTGGCACACGGTGTTGACCGAGAGAAGATGCTTCAGGTTGGTACCGAGGGACAGGGCGTAATCGTAGATTATCCGGGCGGCCCCGACTATACCGCTAATCCGAATATTGACGGCGTGTTCCCGGAATTTGATCAGGAATTGGCTGCCCAGATGATAGAGGAGGCAGGACTTGTCGGCTATGAGCTCGTGATCAAAACTCAGGATACCGACCCCTGGCCAAAGCTTGCAACCGCACTTCAGTATGATATGAATGCTATCGGATTCAATGCACAGATAGAAATTCTTGATTCAACAGGTTACGGTCAGGAAATTTGGCAGAACTACAATTATGAAATGGCAATCTCTCGCTACTGGTCCGGAACAAAAGAGATGGCGGAGCTGATGGCACTTGTTAAGGGTGGCGACAGCATGAACTTCTCTCTTTACGTGAACGACGAGGTAACCCCGCTTATAGAACAAGCCGCAAGCATTCAGGATATCGAGGAACGTGAGGCTCTTTATACACAGGCTATAAATATCTTTAGTGAAGAGGTTCCGCTAATTCCGCTCTATTATACTTATGGTACAAGGGCCTACAGCAGTGAATTCACCTGCACCGACGGCAACCAACAGTACGACAGAATTTATCATTACAGCTGGGTGTAATATATCATGACTAATAATAAATTACCGATAGCCACCATGACCATGGACAACGGAGCCGAGATTGTTTTTGAGCTTTATCCAAAACACGCCCCCCTCGCATGTGAGAGTTTTATTAAATTGGCAAACTCGGGAAAATATGATAACAAACCGATAGAAAGAATAGTCCCGGATTTTGTCATACAGCCGAGCTACAACTATTTTAATGACCCTGAGTTAAACTTTGATATACAGGGGGAGTTCAAGGCGGCAGGCTATGAAAATGGGCTTGGTAACGACAAATACGATGTCGCACTTGCCGGTGACGGTAAAAAGCTATCCTCCGGGAGTGAGTTCTTCTTCACCCTTAAATATGACCCTCGACTGGACGGTCGTTTCACAACTTTTGGTAAGGTCATATCCGGATGGGAGGAGATTGAGCGGTTAGCAAACCTTGATCTTATCAATATCCCTTGTGACATCCCTGAAGTAATAATAAATAAACCCTCTGTGGAACAAATTATTAAAAGCATCAGGGTGGAACTTGTGAACGACTAACCCTCACCGAGCTAAGCATTCCTTTGACTTTATAGTCAAACTGTCAAAAAGTACGACCGGATTGCAAAAAAATTAACTAAAGCCTACTGGATAACGAATTGTTCAGTAGGCTTTAGTATTTATAGTCCTTCAATTTTAACAACTATATCTTAAAAAGATGTTGACGGAATACGACTTAGGAAATATAATGTATTCATATCGTTTGATGAGGATATTGTCATTTTTTCTGAACACGTCCTCAGATCGACTATAATAAAAGAGGAGATTTATTTTATGCATCAACTCGGAAAAAACAGGTTTTCACGTTACCTTCTCATTATCTTCGGTGGCGTGCTTTTCGCCGTCGGCACAAATCTCTTTGTGGTTCCGGTCGGGCTGTACAGCGGCGGTATTATCGGTGCTTTGCAGGTGGTACGAACCTTAATTGTCGACGCCTTTTCACTCAACCTGCCGCCGGGGCTGGACATTGCCGGTATGCTTTTTTTTATAGTTAACATACCCTTGCTCTATCTAACCTTTCGATTTATCTCCCGCTCTTTTTTTTACGCTACCATCGCGTCGGTGATAACACAAACCGTTTTTTTTATGCTTATTCCCATTTCAAGTGCCCCTATCGTTGATGACACACTCGCATCCTGTGTCATCGGCGGGGTCATCACCGGTTGTGGAATTGGATTGACATTGCGCTCCTCCGGAAGTGGAGGCGGCACCGATATTTTAGCTATACTCTTATCCAAGAAATATCGTAACTTCTCGGTGGGGAAGTTTACCATTATATTTAACACGGTGCTCTATCTCGTGTGCGCCTTTGCGTTTGATGCACGCACGGCACTCTATTCCATCCTATATGTCTCCGTTTTTTCTGTTGTGGTCGATAAAATTCATCTGCAAAACATCTCGGTTTCTGCGATGGTTTTTACGAAGAAAAAGGATATCGACAAGTTAATTATCGCTAAACTGGGCCGAGGTGTAACAAAATGGAATGGTTTTGGCGGATATACCGATGAAAATCTTGAGGTCTTGGTCGTGGTCATATCAAAATATGAAGTCAGTTCCTTTCGGGAACTCATTTTTAGCGTTGACCCCGGTGCGTTTATTACCTTTAACGAGGGGTTGACGGTCTATGGCAATTTTGAGAAGAAATTCTAACCAATATAATTTATTATCGAAAGGACACACCTCGGTTAGGATACGTCGTTCGGTGATGTATCATTCAAACAGACGAGAAAAGGTAGCCTAAATAAAAATTTCCACCTTTTGAACAGTGCCGTTTCTCTCAAATATATCGC
The DNA here is from genome assembly GCA_964371365.1 of uncultured Oscillospiraceae bacterium. Lineage (GTDB taxonomy): Bacteria > Bacillota > Clostridia > Oscillospirales > Ruminococcaceae > CAYJBH01. Next base: position 15 of record CAYJMO010000047.1, on the reverse strand, counting down.
TGCTGAGTTCCGCGC
>CAYJMO010000046.1:0-17894 GCA_964371365.1 uncultured Oscillospiraceae bacterium | reverse complement strand
GCTTTAGAAAACGCAGTCAAACAAAATTTGTGTTTGAACAAAAACAAGTCCCGAGCAGGGACTTATTTTTGTGAGTTAAATTTTGTTTGCAACTGCGTTCTATAATGCGTAAATCCGAGCATACGCTGGGGTTCGGGGCATATTCGAACTCGTCAAGAGTTCGAGAGCCCACGACAGTTTTTGTAACTTTTTGCTGTCAAAAAGTTAATAAACGCACCACTGCGGCGATGCAGTAAGAAATTTGAACACAAAGTTCAATCTAAAAAAATGAATTAATAAAACAGTGATGGGCGAACACAGAAGGTCGCCCGCACCTGACATAAAGTCGAGAAAACAGTTTTTGTTATTTTTTGCTGTCAAAAACTAAATAACCCCTTGTGCCTTCATTGCGTCCGCTACCTTTATAAATCCGGCAACATTAGCACCGACCACGAGGTTGCCCTCACAGCCACAGGTTTTGGATGCCTCAAACGAGTTCTTAAAGATGCCTACCATGATGTCTTTAAGGCGTTTGTCAACCTCTTCGAATGTCCAGGACAGGCGCAGAGAGTTTTGGCTCATCTCAAGGCCACTGGTGGCAACACCACCGGCGTTTGCAGCCTTGGCAGGTCCGAACATCATCTTGTTCTCGAGGAATACCTCAACGGCCTCCGGTGTGCACGGCATGTTAGCACCCTCCGCAACCGCAATACAGCCGTTTGCCTTCAAGGTTTTTGCGGCGGCACCGTCTAACTCGTTCTGGGTGGCGCAGGGCAGTGCAATGTCACATTTAACACTCCAAATGCCGGCACAGCCCTCTGTGTAGGTTGCATTTGTGCGAGTTTTCACATATTCGCTGATTCTTGCACGGTCTTCAAGCTTGATCTTCATGACTAAAGCAAGATCGATACCGTCGTTGTCTACAATGTATCCACCGCTGTCCGACAGGGCGATAACCTTAGCGCCGAGCTCGGTTGCCTTTTCTGTTGCATAGATAGCAACGTTGCCGCTACCGCTGATGACGACCGTCTTATCCTTGAACGAGGTGTTAGCCTGGACATTCAACATCTCCTCGGTAAAGTAGCAAAGACCATAGCCGGTCGCCTCGGGACGTGCAAGACTTCCGCCGTAGGAAAGACCTTTTCCGGTCAAAACACCGATTGATTCGTTGGTGATTTTTTTATACTGACCATACATAAAGCCGATTTCACGAGCGCCGACGCCGATGTCACCGGCAGGAACGTCGGTGAACTGACCGATGTGGCGATAGAGCTCTGCCATAAAGCTCTGGCAAAAACGCATAACCTCGGCATCAGACTTGCCCTTGGGATCAAAGTCACTGCCGCCTTTGCCGCCGCCCATGGGCAGACCGGTCAGGCTGTTTTTGAAAAGTTGCTCAAAACCGAGGAACTTGATAACCGATGCTGTAACGGTCGGGTGAAAGCGCAGACCGCCCTTGTACGGACCGATAGCCGAGTTGAACTGGCAACGGAAGCCACGGTTGACCTGCATGTTGCCTGCATCATCGACCCACGGTACACGGAACATAATAAAACGCTCCGGCTCAACCAAACGCTCGACAATACCACATTTCTCGATGGAAGGATCTTTGTCGACGAGTGCGTCGAGTGATTCAAGCACCTCGGTGACTGCCTGTAAAAATTCCGGCTCACCGGCATTACGTTTTTTGACCTGTTCAAATACGTTGTTCAGATAAGTAGATTTCATTTTTATTCCTTTCTTTTTAAATTTCCTTATACATTATACAGTAAATTTTCATTTTTTTCAAGTAAAACATTTTTATATATTGAAAAATAGAAAAGTTTGATATATAATAGTAACAAGGGACTGAAAAGTCGTCATATGAGTAGGCGATGCGACTGCTGACATCCGGTTAACGCTGTTTGTCGGAGGAAAGTCCGGGCATCACAGGACAAGGGTAGCTGTTAACGACAGCCGAGGGTGACCTTAGGGATAGTGCAACAGAGATATACCGCCGATTTTTTCGGCAAGGGTGGAAAGGCGAGGTAAGAGCTCACCGGTTTGACCGAGAGGTCAAAGCCATGTAAACCCTACCCGATGCAACACGAAATAGGGGTTTTTAACCATATCGGTTAATTAAGGTGGTCCGCTGCCCCAAAGTGGCTTTAGCCGCACCGGCGACGGGCGGCACAGATAGATGGTCGCATACTACAAAACCCGGCTTATTGCCTACTCAAACTAAAAAAATCATTATTATCGAAAGGAATTTATTATGAATCATGTTATCACAATTAACGGCGCAACCTTGACAAACAGTGTTGAAAATGGCGGATGTGGAGAGTGTCAAACTTCTTGTCAGTCGGCATGCAAAACCTCCTGCACCGTTGCAAACCAGATATGTGAGCGTACAAGCGAGCAAGAAGGCACAAAGTAGATGGTACATACATTTGAGCGAGGCGGTCTATGTTTAGCACTGGACACCGAGAGCGGTGCGGTGCATGTGGTTGATCGGCTTGCTTTTTTGTTGCTCTCGGATAAATTTGAGACGGCAAAAAGAGAGTTTTCTCCCGTTGAGATTGAGCAGGTGACCGACGAGCTGGAGCAGCTACGCCAAGTCGGTCAGCTCGACACCGAAGAGAGCAACGAGGCAAGGCAAAAAGCACAGCAGGCAGAGCCGGTATTAAAGGCGATGTGTCTGCATATTGCACATGCATGTAATATGGAGTGCCGTTACTGCTTCGCAAAGGGCGGTCTTTTTGGCGGAAAATGGGAGTTGATGTCACTCGACGTCGCAAAAAAGGCGATAGACATGCTCTGTCAAAAATCGGCAGGCAGAAGAAACCTCGAGGTCGATTTTTTCGGCGGCGAACCGCTTTTAAACTTCGATGTTATTAAAGAGACTGTCGCCTATGCAAGGACACTGGAAAAACCGCACAATAAACTGTTTCGTTTTACCTTGACCACCAACGGACTGTTGCTCAACGACGAGATTTCCGACTTCATCAATGCCGAGATGGACAACATTGTCCTATCCCATGACGGAAGAAAGGATATCAACGATCAAAATCGCAAAACACTCGGGGGTGAGGGGACACACGACCACATCACCGATCGATATAAGGCTCTTTTGTCAAAACGTGGCAAGAAGAGTTACTATGTGAGAGGGACATTCACAAGAGACAATCTCGACTTTCAAAACGATGTCATTTATCTTGCAAAGCAGGGGTTTGAGAATCTTTCTATCGAGCCGGTCTCGTCCGACGATGGTCGATTTTCGCTTGGTGAAGAGCATCTTTCGCAGATTTCAAAGGCATATGAGAAGATTTTCGATAGCATGTGCGAGGGTGATGATTTTCTGTTCTTTCATCTGATGGCGGATTTGACGGGTGGTCCCTGTGCGATAAAGCGCATTAGAGGCTGTGGCGCAGGTTGTGAGTATTTAGCGGTCACTCCGACCGGAGAGCTCTACCCATGTCACCAGTTTGTAGGCATTGAAGACTATCTGCTCGGCAACCTAAATGAAGGCATAACAAACACAGATGTCTGTGAGAGTTTTTTCGACACTACCCTTTTGACCAAGTCGGAGTGTGGCGAGTGTTTTGCAAAGTATTTTTGTAGTGGAGGGTGCGCCGCGGCAAGTTTTAACGCGACCGGCGACATAAAGGGTCAGGACATGATGTACTGCGAACTTATGAGGATGCGCACCGAGTTTGCCATAGCACTCAGCGCAAAAAAGGCACTTTCAGCTCAAAAATATTAGGCGTAGTTGAATAAACCTCTTTACAGCAATGTTAATTTATTGTAAAATATATATGATATAACTAATTTGAGGATATATTTGATGAACAACAAAAAAAGGCGCGTTCTTTTAAAGCTGTCAGGGGAAGGACTTGCCGGTGAGGGTGGTTTTTCCATCGACCCTTTCTGCCTTGAAGTGACCGCTAAGGCGATAGCACACGCTGTGAGTGACGAGGTCGAGCTCGGTATTGTGGTCGGCGGCGGCAACTTCTGGCGTGGACGCACGAGCGGTGATATGACACGTCAGGTTGCGGACGATATTGGGATGCTTGCCACCGTGATGAATGCACTTGCTGTCAGCGATGCACTGCAAAAACAGGGTCTCAAATCGGTGGTGCTCAGCTCACAGGAGATGCCACAACTCTGTGAGGTATATAAGAGGGAGACTGCACTTTGCTACCTTGAACAAGGGTACATAGTGTTTTTTGCGGGTGGTACCGGCAACGGATTTTTTTCCACCGACTCGGCGGCGGCTCTGCGTGCTCTGCAGATTGATGCCGACATTGTCCTTAAATCCACTATGGTGGACGGTGTGTATGACAAGGATCCCAAAAAATATTCCGATGCAAAAAAGTATGACACCATAACATTCAGTGAGGTTTTAGCCAAAAATCTCTCGGTAATGGACGCGACCGGTGCCTCACTCTGCCGCGATTACGGCATGTCTATGTTGGTTTTTGACGGAAGTGTTGAGCAGAATATTATCGACGCTGTCCGTGGTAAATCTGTGGGTACGTTAGTTAAGGAATAAATAACTTTAAATATGAAAGGAAAGGTGATTTTATGAGCGAGATGACCCAAAAATATGAAAAAAAGATGGACGATGTTTTAGAGCGACTGCAAAAAGAGTTGACCAACATACGTGCAGGCCGTGCAAATCCATCGATCCTCGACAAGATCTCGGTGGATTATTATGGTACCGATACACCGATAAATCAGGTTGCCGCTGTCGCCACACCGGAGGCAAGGCTGTTGACCATCACCCCTTGGGACCCGTCGTTAATCTCGGTTATCGAAAAAGCGATTTTAAAATCCGATCTCGGACTCAATCCGACCAACGACGGCAAGGTTATGCGCCTTAACTTCCCCGCACCGACCGAGGAACGCAGAAAAGCTCTTTCTAAAGAGGTTCACACCTACTGTGAGGAAGCGAAGGTCGCGGTGCGCAACGTGCGCCGAGATGCGATAGACAAATTTAAGGCGATGAAAAAAGCATCCGAGATTACAGAGGATGACCTTAAAGACCTCGAGAACGAGACACAGAAAATAACTGACAAAAAGATAAAGGCGCTCGATGAAATCTACAACAACAAACACAAAGAGATAATGGAGATATGATCGACGCTTTTCAGGGGCTCAATATTGGTATAATAATGGACGGCAACGGCAGATGGGCAAAAAATAACCATCTGCCACGCTATGTCGGGCACCGAAAAGGCGCTGAAGTATTTACAGATATAGTTAAATACTGCAACGAAAAAAATGTTAATTCTGTTGCGTTTTATGCCTTTTCCACCGAGAACTGGAAACGATCGACCGAGGAGGTCAATAACTTGATGAGACTCTTTAAAGAGTATCTAATTAAGGCGTTTGACCATGAAAAAGACAATAACAGAGTTATATTTATTGGTGAGCGTGACGGACTGTCGACCGACTTGGTCAATTTGATGGATAGGATACAAAACGGCAGTGCCGACAAGACCGGAATGACACTATATGTAGCGGTCAACTACGGGGGGCGAGGGGAGCTCTCGTCGGCGATGAAAAAAATATCTCAAAAGGTAAAAACCGGTGAGATTGATGCCGATGAAATTACGCAGGATATGATATCGAGTTGCCTGTACACCCCTGATATGCCGGATCTTGACCTAATCATCCGCCCCTCGGGTGAGCAGCGACTTTCCAACTTTATGATATGGCAGGCGGCATATTCTGAGTTTGTGTTTATGGATGTGCTCTGGCCGGACTTTACCACCGACGATTTAGATCTTGCAGTCTCGCAATATGCCCAAAGGAACCGGCGATTCGGTGGCCGATAGTAAAATATTGCTCCCCCAACTAAACAGTGGACAATCTTGGCGGCAATTTCGCCCGTACTTCCGCGTCAAAGAACCGATTTTAATGCAGGGAGCATTAAAATGAACCTTTTCCTTGAATTACAGACAAAATCTCTCGCCAATCTTGGTCCATGATTTAATTGGGGGAACAATACATAACGGAGAATTTGCATGAAAAAACGACTTTTCTCAGCGGCATTCGGTCTCTCACTTCTCGCGGTGGTGACCGTGTTATTTTTCACACCAATTTTTAATATTATCGCTGTTGTTATACTTGCCGCCGCCCTGTATGAAATATACCGCTCTTTCGGTGGTGTGGGACTTCCCATACTAATCGGCGAGTGGATTTTATGTTTTTTCATACTTTTTTCAAACGAAAAGATTATAATTGAAAACATCTTTATCGCATTTTTCCTCTTCGCTATTTTAGTCATAGTCTGCATACTTCGCGACCCGGAGCGATATCACATTAAGGAGATCGGCGGTCAGCTGACCTATAGTGCGATGGTGATATTCTGCTTTTATTCCTTCCTATTCTTTAAGTTTGAACTTGCCGACCTGCCCAACCGATACGATGCGGTCTATCTCATGTACATGGTTATGTGGGTGGCATGGGGTGCCGACGTTTTTGCATTTTTGGTTGGCTCTAAGCTTGGTCGTCGCAAACTCGCCCCTAACATCAGCCCCAACAAGACGGTCGAGGGCGCGATGGGAGCATTCGTGGGCGCATTCTTCTTTTCAATTGTGGTGACATTGTTGCACCTTGGTGCGATGAGCCTAACAGGTTTTGAAACATTGGTGACACTCAATCTTCCCTATGTTTTAATTTTACTTGTTGTTTCAATAATCGGCACCATTCTGTCAATCATGGGTGATCTGTTCGCCTCGGTGGTTAAAAGGCAGTGTCATATAAAGGACTTCGGAAAATTAATTCCCGGGCACGGCGGAATAATGGACAGATTTGATAGTCTACTGCTCGTAGCACCGCTCTTTGTCATTATTTTAAAGATGGCGATGTATAATGTACTGTAGAGGTCATAACGCGTGAAAAATCTTGTTCTTTTAGGCGCGACCGGCTCTATCGGTCGTCAGACGTTGGAAATAGTTCCAAAACTCGACTATAGAGTCTTGGCTATGTCCTGTCATAGAAATATCGAACTGTTTTCAAGACAGATAGAGATCTTTAAGCCTCGATATATTGCAGTGACAGATGAAGAGGCGGCGAAATCGTTAAAAGTCGATGATTTTGTCGAGAGGATTTTTGTCGGAGCGGATGCCGCCGAGAGGTTATGTGAGCTCCCCGATCTAAAAAAAGGGGATGTAGTTCTCAATGCGATCGTGGGTATCGCCGGTCTGAGAGCGACTATATGCGCCCTCGAGAACGGTATCGATGTTGCGCTTGCTAACAAGGAGAGCTTGGTTGCAGGCGGACGGCTGGTGATTCGTACTGCCAAAAAAACAAGAGCAAAATTAATACCGGTAGACAGTGAACACAGCGCAATATTTCAATGTTTACAGGGACGAGATGAAAGAAAAAATTTAAAAAAAATATGGCTGACTGCGAGCGGAGGCCCATTTTTTGGCAAGACTAAAGATGAACTCTCGAAAATTACTCCATCCGACGCTTTAAAACACCCAAACTGGAGTATGGGTCAGAAAATAACCATCGACAGTGCTACACTGATGAACAAAGGGCTGGAGGTCATCGAGGCGGCGTTTTTATTTGACCTGTCACCGGATCAGATATCGGTTGTGGTTCATCGTCAAAGTATAGTTCATTCCATGGTTGAGTTTTGTGACGGCGCTCTGCTTGCCCAGCTCGGCACACCGGACATGGCAGTGCCTATAGGATATGCCTTGTCCTATCCTAAACGCGCTGACAGCATAGCTAAAACTCCGGACATAATGTCCATGTCGTTAACCTTTGCACCCGCAGACGAGGTGGCATTTCCCTGCCTTGCGACTGCAAAAAAGGCATTGGATATTGGTGGGCTTGCCCCCTGTGTCATCAACGGCGCAAACGAAGCGGCGGTGGAATTATTCTTAAACGAAAAGATTGGATTTAACGACATAGGGCGATTGGTGACGGAATCACTAAAGATTGTTGACCAAGATGGTCAATCGCGCGAATACACCCTTGAAGATATTATGGATGCCGATAAAATGGCGAGAGAGTTTGTATACAACAACATTTAGGTGGGATTAATTTGTCTGTTTTTTTGACCGGTTTAGCGGCGCTGCTAATATTTGGACTTGTAATATTTATTCATGAGCTCGGGCATTTTTTAACAGCAAAAAAGTTCGGGGTTAAGGTCAACGAGTTTGCACTCGGAATGGGTCCCGCAATACTTTCCTTTAAACGTGGCGATACCTTATATAGACTTCGTTTGTTCCCGATAGGTGGATTTGTTGCGATGGAGGGTGAGGACGAGGCAAGCGACGAGGAGGGCTCTTTTTCCAGGCTGCCCAAGATAAAAAAGGCGGTTATACTTGTTGCCGGTGCATTCATGAATTTAGTGCTCGGATTTATAGTGTTGACCATAGTGGTCAGCAACACCGATCTCATTGCAACACGTACAATCAGCAGCTTTACCGAAGAAAATAGCACTCTCGAGCAGAGTGGACTAATGGTAGGAGATACAATTGTCGGGGTTAACGGCAGGAGGGTCTTTATTGCCAACGATATAATGTATGAGCTGGCACGAACCGAGGAAAACTCGGCAGATTTAACGGTACAGCGTGACGGTGAGACGGTCACAATAGAACAGGTAACCTTTGAAACGATTGAACATGAGGATGGATATATTCAGTTTATTCCCGGCTTTACCGTCTATGGCGCCGAAAAAAACTTTTTGTCCGTAATCCAAGAGGCAGGCAACTACACACTCTCTTTAGCGAGGGTTATATTCTTATCGCTAATAGACCTCGTGACCGGTCGAGTGCCGATTAACAATCTTTCCGGTCCTGTCGGAATAATCACCGTTATCAACGACGCTGTTTTAATGGGTATGGAGCAGATACTGCTGATACTTGCACTTTTGACCGTTAACCTTGGTATATTCAACCTGTTACCTGTGCCGGCGCTTGATGGAGGACGTCTGTTCTTCCTGCTTATCGAGGCGATAATAAGGCGGCCGATACCACAGAAATACGAGATAGCAATAAACGGTGCCGGATTTGTCTTGTTGATGGGATTAATGTTATTTGTGACCTTTAATGATGTGTCACGATTGCTTGATTTTTAAGTTGACCGTATTGGTCAATTGACATGTGGGATGATTTTATGACAACAAAAAAAATTAAGGTAGGTAATATTTTTATAGGGGGCGGCGCCGATATTACGGTTCAGTCCATGCTCTGTCTACCGTTTGATGATGTACAAGGGAATATAAATCAGGCAAAAGAGCTTGTCGAGGTTGGCTGTGATATAATACGCATTGCAGTTCCAAATGAGACCGGAGTGCAGACACTAAAGGCTGTCAAAGATGCTGTGAAATGTCCGATTGTTGCCGATATTCACTTTGATTATCGATTGGCAATAGCGTCGGTGAAAGCAGGTGCCGATAAGATTAGAATTAACCCGGGAAATATCGGCGGTGCGGATAAAGTTAAGGCAGTTGTAGACTGTTGTGGTGCGGCAGGTGTGCCGATAAGGATAGGTGTAAACAACGGCAGTATCGAACCGCAGCTTGCAGAAAAGTTTGGAAATGATCGAGCCGGAGCACTTGTGGAAAGTGCACTTTCTCATGTAAGACTACTGGAAAATGAACGATTTTATGACACTGTTATCTCTGTAAAATGTAGCAGTGTTCCGTTGATGATAGAGAGTTATCGGCGATTGTCCGTGCTGGTCAATTATCCTTTACACCTTGGTGTTACCGAGGCGGGAACCCTAATGCAATCACTATGCAAATCGTCACTCGGTATCGGCACTCTACTGATGGAAGACATCGGTGATACAATCAGAGTGTCATTGACCGGATCGGTCATTGATGAGGTCAAGGCGGCACGACATATCCTGCGAGCCTGTGGAAAAGTTACCGACGGCATTGAAATTATAAGTTGTCCCACCTGTGGGAGGACTCAAATACCGCTTGAAAAATTGGCAAAGACGCTCGAGGAGCGACTGATACATATTAAAAAGCCGATTAAGGTCGCGGTGATGGGTTGTGTCGTAAATGGACCGGGCGAGGCTAAGGACGCCGACATCGGCATTGCCGGTGGCAAAGACAGTGCGGTACTCTTTAAAAAAGGAACGCGGATTCGGACATTAAAAGGTGATTTCACCGAGGAATTTATATCGGAGGTTTTAAAGTTTGCAGGGGTATCATAAATTTTTTTGTGATGTTTTTGACGGTTGGTTGGACGATGGGTTGTCCCAGCGGCTTAGCCACGGCATACTCAACCATGTATCGGTAGACAACAAGACCGGCACGGTGAACCTGACAATCTTTACTCCCGATCCCATGAATATCGGACTTATTACTGCCACCAAGAGAGCGTTGGAACCTGCCTTTAACGGCCTGAAATTGACTGTCAGCAACTCGTTACCTAAAGAAGCGGTAACGCCACAGGCTGTCCTGTTGTTTTGCGAGGAATTAGCGGCATCCGGCATCGCGATGAATGGATTTTTGTCCGCTAAACTACCACATATGGACGGCGATAATATTACCGTTTTTAGCGCCTTTGAGACGCAGTTGCTCCACAATCAAAACCTCTGTGAGCGGCTCGCCGAACTTATTGCTGAAAAAACCTCCTGGCTACCAAATGTTAACTTAGAGGTCGATGGAGCGACAAAACGTCATCTGGTGAGTGATAATTTTAACACTCAAAAACAGATCAAATCTACCATCAAACAAAACCCCTCCTCCGATGATCCACCACCATGGGGTGACCCGCCCCCCGAAAAGACAGCTGCTCCACCGTTGACCGATGTGGTCAAAAAACCTATGCCACCAAAACGCAGGAATGCTAAGAGCATTAAAATACCGGATATTGATGGTCTCAAACTCGTTTCGCCGGAGTGCGAAGTCTTGATGGGGCGTATGTTTGAGCCGAAAAATATTCTTCCTCTATCAAAGGTTGGAGAACAGATAGGCAAGATGATGGTCTACGGCGATGTGTTTGAGATCGACCTTCGTGAAGGCTTCAAAACAATAATGTCGATTTATATCACCGACGGCAGTGGCAGTTGCAAGCTTAAAATTATCGCTAACAACAGCACCACTCTGCCAAAAATCTCTGTCGGAGATACTGTCTTTGTCAAGGGGGACTGTAGCTTTGATGAGCGATATGAGAAGGATTATATCCTTTTTCCGCTTGATATTGTAAAGGTGGTACGTGAAAAACGTGTAGACACCGCCGAAAACAAGCGTGTCGAGCTTCATCTGCATACCAAGATGAGCTCGCTCGATGCGTTAATTTCCCCCAAAGATTTAATTAAGCTCGCATCCTCGATGGGGCACAGTGCTGTCGCAATCACAGATCATGGCAACTGTCAGGCTTTCCCACAGGCGATGACCGAGGTGGATAAACTGAGAAAATCCGGTGTCGATTTTAAACTAATTTATGGCATGGAGGGATATTTTATCCCGAGTGAGCTAACAGCAGAGCAGTCCGAAACCCCTACCGACAGGCCACGCCATATTATATTGATAGCAAAAACCCAGATAGGTCTTAAAAATCTATATAAAATCATATCTCGTAGCCACCTCGACCATTTTCACAAGCGACCTCGAATACCCAAATGGCTTTTAGACCAACACAGAGAGGGACTTATAGTCGGCTCTGCTTGTGAAGCGGGTGAGCATTATCCTGCGATTTTAGACGGCGTTCCTTACTCGAAACTGCTTGAAATTGCCTCCTACTACGACTTTTTGGAGGTGCAACCACTCATGAACAATGAGTTCATGCTCCGAAATGGAGCGATTGAAAGCGTTGAAGTATTAAAGGAGCATGTGCGGACTATTCTATCGCTCGGAAGAGAATTGACCATACCGGTCATAGCGACAGGAGATGTACATTTTGCCACTAAACAGGATGCTATCTACCGCACAGTCCTGACGGCGGCAATGTACAAGGACGCCGACATGCAACCGCCGCTCTACTACCGCACCACAGATGAGATGCTCGCCGAATTTGACTTCTTGGACGATGAGACTGCATATGAAATTGTGGTGGAAAATCCAAACAAACTGGTCCAGTCCACCGAGGATCTTCGCGCGATACCAAAAGGCACCTACACCCCGGTGGTGGAGGGTGCGGAGGAGGATATCGTGCGTTTGACAATGGATGGAGCTATAGCTATCTATGGCGACCCACTTCCCGACAACATCAAGGAGCGACTTGACCGAGAGCTAAACAGCATCATAAAACATGGTTTTGCCGGTCTTTATGTAATATCTCAAAAATTAGTTAAAAACTCTGTAGATAACGGCTATCTTGTCGGCTCGCGTGGCTCTGTCGGCTCTTCTGCGGTTGCCTTTTTCTCCGGAATCTCGGAGGTCAATCCGCTCACGCCTCACTATATATGCCGAAAATGTCACTACTACGAGTTAGATAATGAGGCACACTCCGGTTTTGACCTGCCGTCAAAAAAATGCCCGAACTGCGACAGTGACCTATATGGCGACGGGCATGAAATTCCATTCGAGACCTTTTTGGGCTTTGATGGTGATAAGGCACCGGATATCGACCTCAATTTTTCCGGCGAATATCAGGAATATGCCCATAAATATACCGAAGAACTCTTTGGCAGTAAATATGTCTTTAAAGCCGGCACCATCTCCATGTTGCAGGAAAAAACGGCGTTTGGATATGTTAAAAAATATTTAGAGGAGCGCGGTTTGGTGGTCAGCAAGGCAGAGGAATTGCGCCTTTGCAAGGGTTGTGTCGATGTTAAAAAGACGACAGGTCAGCACCCGGGCGGCATGGTTGTTGTGCCGAGCGAGTTTGAGGTGGAAGATTTCACGCCTGTTCAATATCCGTCCGACAGTAAGGCAAAGGGAGTTATAACCACCCATTTTGAGTTTAAGTATCTGCACGATACCATACTAAAACTTGACATACTCGGCCATGATATGCCGACCATCTTTAAGCATCTTGGTGACATGACAGGCATAGCCATCGAGGATGTGCCGATGAACGATCAGCGTGTTATCTCACTTTTGCTCTCGCCCTATGAGCTCGGTGTCAGCGAAAAGGACATCGACAGCAAAACCGGCACGTTCGGCATACCGGAACTCGGCACGAACTTTGTTCGCAACATGCTTATTGATGCCCAACCGATGAGTTTTAGCGACCTTATTCAGATTTCGGGACTATCCCACGGCACCGATGTTTGGAACGGAAATGCGGAGGATTTGATTAAGAATAACATCTGCACCATCTCGGACGTTATAGGAACACGTGACAGCATCATGACCGAGCTCATCCGAAAAGGGGTCGACAAGGCGATGGCGTTCAAGATTATGGAATGGACACGAAAAGGCAACGCAAAGAAGTTTTTCACCTCCGAGATTGAGAGCATGATGCGCAGTTGCGGTGTTGAAGACTGGTATATTGACAGCTGTAAAAAAATCCAGTATATGTTCCCTAAAGCTCATGCCGTGGCGTATCTTATAGCTGCGGTTCGGTTAATGTGGTTTAAGATATACCATCCGCTGGAGTATTATTCGGTCAGCTTTACCGTCAAGGCGGCGGAGGTTTTTGACTATGAGTCAGCGGTCGGCGGCAGGGAAGTGACCCTGCGACGTTATGAGGAACTGCGCAGGAAGTATGACCAGGAGCGCAAGGCAAAGGACGCGGAACTTTTTACCATGTTGCAGAGTATACGCGAGATGCTCTTTCGTGGATATGAATTTTTGCCGATTGAGCTACATAAAAGCCACGCTACAAAATATTTAATCGAGGATGGAAAGATACGCCTGCCTTATATTGCACTAAACGGAGTCGGTGCAACCGCCGCGAATGAACTACACCGTGTTTGTGCTGAACGGGACAACTTTTTGTCGGTGGAGGAGCTCGCCAACGAGGCAAAGCTCTCATCGACGGTGGTGAACAGTCTTGACGAGGTCGGCGCGCTTGCCCATCTACCTAAATCCAGCCAGCTTAGTTTATTTGATTAAAAAAATCTAATGGGGAGCAATTTTTCGCCGTGAATTTTTTCCCCGCAACCCCCTTAAGTATCGTTGGATACTCCCCGAGAAACTCAAGACTATAAGCGCACAGCAGTTGATTTGCAACCCCTTTGACCATATTGGTCGATGATGAATATTTTCTGTCACCAACAATGCTTGCACCTTTAGAGGCGAGCTGTGCTCTTATCTGATGGGTTTTGCCGGTGTAAAGCACAACCTCCAATAGGTGATACCCCTCTTTAGAGGATAAAACCTTGTATTCACTTACCATTTCATCACCTTTGACCACTTTGGTCAAACGACCTGAACGCTCAAAACCGGACGTCATGACACCGTTGACCGCGCCGGTCGATACCGCTAAATACCTTTTATCAATCCGTCGCTCTCTCATACAGGCATATAAATATTCAGCGGCATCGTGTGTCCTTGCGATAATCACAAGCCCCTCGGTGCCCCTATCTAACCGATTGACAAGGCAGGGTCGGAAGGTACCGCCGCCATAGCGTTCGATAAAACCGTCCAGCAGGTTTTGATCACCGCTCTCGTCACTATGGCACAGCACGCCTGCCTCTTTTTCCACTATCGCAACATAGTCGTCGATATAGGTAGTTTCAAACCTGTTGGAACCTCTTGCCAGTTGTTGTTCGATACCCTCGAAAAACTCGTCGTTTATGTAGAGTGAGATCACCTCACCGGTGCTCACACGATAATTTTCTTTTTGTTTTTTTCCGTTAACCTTTATGCGCGAACAGCGAAAACTCTTGTATATCAGCGAAATTGGCATGTTGTGGGTGAGTAGTTGCACCAACCGTAGCAGTCGCATTCCGTTTTCCGTCGCACCTATTGTAAAATTTTTCATTTTCCCCTTTTCTTTTAGATAAATATATTATATAATAAAGAATGTGATATGTAAAGTGAACTGTGGCAACTGAATTTTTATTTGTCGTCATTGATAATGAAAAAATGACAAGAATTCAAGTTGAGTTGCTATATCGAGAAAGGAAGTTTATTATGAGATGTCCTTTTTGTACCGCGGACGACACGAAAGTTCTGGACAGTCGCCCTGCAGATGGCGGTGTGCGTATTCGCAGACGCCGTGAATGTATAGTGTGTGAAAAGCGTTTTACCACCTACGAGATAGTGGAGACGGTTCCGGTAATGATAGAGAAAAAAGACGGCTCACGTGAGGCGTTTAATCGACAAAAGATATTGAACGGTCTGCTTAGAGCATGTGAAAAACGTCCGGTCTCGCTGGAACAGTTAGAGCAGGCGGTGGACAGAATTGAGCAAAACATCTCCAATTCATTAAAACGTGAGGTCACCTCACTTTATATCGGCGAGCTGTGTATGGAGCAGCTTCGTGGCATCGACGAGGTCGCATATGTGCGTTTTGCATCGGTCTATCGTCAGTTCGGTGACCTTGACAGCTTTATGCAGGAGCTGACCGATCTGCTCGGTGAGCGATCAAAAAGGGGCAAAAAGTAGCGACATACTGCGTTCTATCTCCGCCTTGGCGTGACGAGAATGTAGATAGATGTCGTTCGGATCGGCATCAAGATCGATTATTGAAACTGCGACACCAATCGACAAAATAATATTATTATCCACTATGAGTAATAACCATCTCTGCCGCTGGGCATAGGTGGTTATTAATTTTTGGGCATTTTCGCGGATATCTCCCTCACCATTTTCCATCATTGTTATCGGCTCTATCATTGTTGTCAGCGAATCATAGATATAAAATTGTGAAAATCCAACTGTCAATAATATAAAAACCACTAATATTAATGCATAATTTATTCGTTTCATCTCCTGACCCTCTTTTTTGATGGTTTTTTTGATCATATTCTTCAATTCTAACCCTATCGTTATTATATACCAACATCAGCATGACATCTTGCACCTTCAAGGAGGATGCTTTAAGGTAACCGAAAAGCCAGTCTTCTGACTTTTTGCATATCTTTAGTGCATCTTCGATAATTATGCCCTCCACTATTACCGTTGCAGGCGGTGGGTCGTTTGGAGATTTAGGGCCGTGTTCCATTGAATAGGCAGAAAGGTTGCCGTTAGGCTCTATAAATGCGAGGGAAACTGCACTCGGATCAAAGATATCCTTGTCTCGTAGCGCACAGAGGACTTCGGTGACAGTAAAACGCAATAATGACAGAGTGGGTTGTACAAACCGCCCGTTGTATAAAACTATCTTCGGTTGCCCTTCGATAAAGCGCTCAAATCGTGCATTTTTGACCGTTACACCGGAGATAATTATCTCGAGCGATGCAATCAACACAACCGGAATTATTCCAACTAAGATAGGTATACTCTGTTGTTCTATCGATACAGATGCTAAATTCGAGATAATCATGGTACTTACAAGCTCTGATGCCTGCAGTTCACCGAGTTGTCGTTTCCCCATAAACCTCATTATAAACAGAACAAATACATATACAATTATTGTCCGAACAACCATTAATAGCATAATGAATAAAACCTTGAAAAAATATTGTGTATTAATTATAGGTAAAACAGCGATACTATAATCAGATAAAACATTTGGGGACAGTATTATGCACAAGACGGTGGAACAGTTTCGGCAGGAGATGAGGGATAAGTATTCTCATAGTCGTGATATCTATGTGCTGTTGCAAAAGGTTGCGGGAGTTAATATCGCCATTGTCAAGGTGGATAATATTACGAGCGACGTTCAGCTGTCGCTGATTTTACTGTCCCGACTTGCCGAGGTTGAGAAGCAGGAGATGACGTCGCAACAGCTTTTTGATTATATTAATCGGCTTAATTCCATTCCCATCTGTCAGCTTGTGGCGAAGAC
Source organism: uncultured Oscillospiraceae bacterium (assembly GCA_964371365.1). Lineage (GTDB taxonomy): Bacteria > Bacillota > Clostridia > Oscillospirales > Ruminococcaceae > CAYJBH01. The sequence continues at coordinate 1,110 of CAYJMO010000046.1, read as the reverse complement.
AAAGGAAGAGATTGATATCCTGATGCTCGCCGGATTTGCTGTGATATACATCGAGGGCTGTGATATACTGCTCGGGGTTGGTATACAAGCACCGCCCGGCAATACCGTGACCGAGGTTTCGGGTGAGGGCAATATAAAGGGCTCTAAACTTGGCTTTTCTCAAAATTTGCGTGTCAATATGGCTTTATTGCGGCAGTTTATCCGCTCTCCGGAACTGACGTTTGAGACCGGTTTTCTCGGTGGGGTGAACGACAATGAGTTTTTACTCGGCTATCACAAAGGTCAGGTGTCACAGGAATTAATCGACGCTGTACGCGAGCGGATAAAGTCGGTGGATCTGCCGATGGTGTTTGACTCGGGATATCTCGCGCCCTTTATACAAAAAAGACAGCTTTCTCTTTTTTCCGCGACCGGCAGCACCGAGCGACCCGCAACGGCGGCAGCAAAACTCTGTGAGGGCAAGATAATTGTGATGGTAACCGGCAGTCCGTTCGCGCTCATCTACCCCTATCTTTTTTCAGAAAACTTTCAAAGCTTGGACGATTATGCCTCAAGGCCTTATTTTTCCAGTTTTATTCGTCTGTTGAAATTCCTATCCTTTTTCCTCGCGGTGCTGTTGCCAGGGATGTTTATTGCGATGGTCAACTATACACCGGAGGTTCTGCCGACACAACTAATGTACAAAATCGCCTATGCAGAGCAGAGCACGCCGCTCCCCTTATTCGCCGAGGCGGTCATTGTTACACTTTTGTTAGAGGTGGTTCGGGAGGCAGGTTTGAGATTGCCGAAGCAGATAGGAAGTTCGGTCAGCCTTGTCTCGGCGCTTATTGTGGGCGATGCGGCGGTACAGATGGGGATACTGTCGGCACCAATACTCATTGTTATCGCCTTTTCCGCACTTGCAGCGTTTGTAACTCCGTCATTATATGAGCCGATAATAATCTTTAGGATTATCTTTATCATTTCGGCAGGAATTGGGGGAGCACTGCTTGTCGCCGGGGTTTTTGCAATCATGTTACTGAATATTAGTGGTGTTCGCTCCTTTGGCATACCTTTTACCCGTCCACTTCTTCCGGTGGGTGACGATGCCTTTACCGATGGTCTTGTACG
>CAYJMO010000045.1:7832-17963 GCA_964371365.1 uncultured Oscillospiraceae bacterium | reverse complement strand
TTTACCGACGGCGAGGAGTTCGGACTCGGTGCCGAGATAGGTATTTCGACACAAAAATTACCACCGCGCGGACCGATGGGGCCTGAAGCCCTGACCACCATAAAATATGTAGTAACCGGCAACGGACAGATACGATAGAAAGGACATGTTGTGAACATTTTATTTGTAGACGGGTGTGTACGCGGGGAAATCTCGCGGACATTAAAACTGACACAGACTTTTTTAGATAGGTTTTGCGAGCGGAACACCTCCGCGACGGTTACGCGGCTAAACCTCGGTGAGATGAACCTGCAATACATGGTGGGTGAGTTATTCGAACGCCGTGAAGAGATGATAAAGTCCGGCAAACTCGACCACGAGATGTTCGATCTTGCAAAACAGTTTGCATCTGCGGACATGATAATAATTGCCGCGCCGTTTTGGGATCTCGGTCTGCCGGCGGTTGTCAAGGTTTTCATCGAGAATGTGACGGTGCTCGGCATAACCTTTTGTATGGGTGAGCGCGGTATGCAGGGGCTGTGTAAAGCGCGCGACCTTGTCTTTGTCACCACACGCGGTGGAATTTATAACGGCAACGATATGGATGTCGCCACCCACTATGTTAAGGCATTGTCCAAAATGTACGGCATTGAAAACCTGCACTGCCTCGACGCCGAGGGGATAGACATAATACCATATGACGAGGGGATATTGAACGATGCTCATATAAAAGCGAAGAGCCTCGCGGAACATCTTTATAGGCAAACGACATAAGATATATGATTGAGAGGGTTGTTCATTACTTTTTACAAGTTGTTAATAACCTGATTGCAATTTAATAAAAAAAACCTGCTATAGTTACATCATAGAACAAATCAAGAATGTAACGAAAGGCAGGTTTTTCAGGTGGAAATAATTACAAAGAACAGGTATAATGAATATGAACAGTTTGTAAAAAATCATGTGCGAGGTGAGTTCACACAGTCGGTGTTGTGGGAACAGGTCAAGAACGACTGGCAGTTTGAGGCGGTGGTCTCCCGCGATGAGAATGGAAGAATAGACGGCGCTTGTGGTGTCTACATAAAAAAAATTCCGTTCGTATCCACGACCTTCTTGTATAGTCCGAGAGGATTTATCTGCGATGTGCACGATGAAAGAGTGATGGATAACCTAAAACTCGGTCTCGACCTGCTTGCTAAAAAATACAAAGCTCACGCGATAAAAATCGATCCTGACATACCGATGGACGATGTCTCTTTTATAGATTACATGAGATCGCGAAACTTTCGTCAGGTTTATGGTCGTTACGGCTTTGAGACGGTGCAACCGCGCTTTAACTATCGCCTACCACTCGACGGTAGAGGTGAGGAGGAGACGTTTAAGAACTTCACCCAAAAGACAAGATACAAGATAAGATATGCCGAGCGAAAGGGTGTTGAAATTCATGTGAAAGGCATTGAGGGGCTCGACGACTTTATGGAGTTGTACCACATCACCGGTGAACGTGACGGCTTTAAAACACGTCCGAAAGAACACTTCGAGCGTATGCTGATCGCTTTAGGTGACGGAGCAAGGCTATATTTAGGATACTATAACGATGTGCCGGTTTGCGGTGCCATTGCGACCAACTACGCCGGTAAATGCAGCTATGTCTACGGTGCCTCGGCGAACATCCACCGCAACGTCATGCCAAACTATCTGATGCAATGGGAGATGATAAGATGGGCACTCTCCACCGGTTGCAGGGTATATGACTTCCTCGGCATCTCCGGTGACCTCGAACATGAGGACAGCCCCATGTTCGGTCTGTATCGCTTTAAACGTGGTTTCGGTGGCAGGGTGGACGAGTTGGTCGGTGAGTTTGACTATGTCTATCGACCTATGATCAATCTGTTGCACAGGACGGCTCTTGCCTTTCGCAATGCATTTTATGATACTTTATACCCCCGTGGACTGTCGAAAAAAGCTTGAGCTTAATAGGACTTTACATCAAAGGAACGTCTGACCATCTCCCTCGCGGCGGTCAAATCCTCTATGTCACCATGCCCGAGCATCTGTCCGAGCAGGTTGCCTATAGCGGTCGCCTCGATGGGACCCGCCTTGACCTTTTTGCCGGTCGTCTTTGCGGTGAGGCGGTTCAGATACTCATCCTGCGAGCCACCGCCGACGATGTTTATGTATTCATAGGTTTTGCCGGTCATCTCCTCTATCTGTTTTATGGTCTTCGCATAGTATCCTGCAAGCGAATTGTAAACCACCCGAGCGATCTCTCCCGGCGTATTTGGTATGTCAAGGTTGTACTCTTTACAGTAGTCCTGTATTGCCTTTATCATGGATTTAGGAGCGGTGAATCGGTCGTCGTTACAATCCACCACGCTGTCGACAACCGCTTTCTCGGCGAGAGCACACAGCTCATCAAAGCTGTATTTATCTTCGTATTCCCTCTTGACACTTTGAATCATCCAAAGTCCCATGATGTTTTTCAAAAATCGATATCTGCGGTTATAACCACCCTCGTTGGTGAAGTTGTTCGCCTGTGCAATGTCGGAGCAGTTTGGCTCGGTAAGTTCTATGCCCATCAGTGACCATGTGCCGCTGCTGAGGTATACCGTGTCCTTCATGGTTGGCACAGCGACAACCGCCGAGGCGGTGTCATGCCCCATGGTGGCGACCACCTTGCAGTTATAGCCGACCTTTTCGGCAATTTCGGGGGAAAGCGAGCCTATCTCACTGCCCGGCATGACTATCGGCAGGAATATCTCACGCGGCAGACCAAAGCGATCGATTAGCTCATAATCCCAGTCGCAGCTTTTTGCGTTGATTAGGTTGCCGGTGGTCGCGATGGTGTATTCACAACTTTTCACACCACTGAGTCGATAGTGAAAATAATCGGGAGTAAAGAGCAGGGCCTTTGCACGCTCAAGCTGCGCCGGATATTCTTTTTTTTGTGCTATAAGCTGATAGACGGTGTTAAACCTCGCCCTTTGAATGCCGGCATGGCTGTAGAGTTCCTGCTCCGGAACTAACTTATATGCCTCTTCCTCTATATGTTCGGTGCGATCATCACGATAGCAGATGGTATCACCAATCTGATTGTCGTCCTTGTCCAACAGAACATAATCGACACCCCATGTGTCCACCGCGATCGAGACCGGAACTTTGCCAAGTTCGCCACAGCGGCGCATCCCCTCAACTATGTTGTCAAAGAGGTTTTCGTGGTTCCAGCAGTTATGCCCATTTCGCATGGAGTAGGAGTTTTTAAAACGGTGTACCTCCTGAGTTTTCAGCTTCCCATCCTCGACCCAACCGAGGATATGACGACCGCTCGAGGCGCCGATGTCGACCGCTAAGTAATACTTAATTATCTCCATATGTCACTCCTATATTTTTGTATTGTTCTACCACCTTGTCGAGATCTACAAAATCACACCCTGCCATGCCGAGTGTGCCGTCCTTTGATGCCATTTCATGCCCTATCAGTGCATAGGTGGCATCCACAAGGTGAGTGAACTGCTCGCTGGTGAGCTTTTCGCAGATAAAACTTTGGCTCGGCATGTTAATGTCCTCGCCCGATATTTCAAACATCCTGTTTTTACGGCACAGCTCCTGAACGCGTGCGAGCTGCCCCGAGGTGTTCCTCGCCGGCATGTAGGTCACCGCACGCACACCGAAGTTGACAAGCTGCTCGAACAGCATATCCAAAAAATCGTCCTCGAACTTTTGTGCTTTTTTATCTCCGGTCACACTCTCGGCAATGTCACCGAGATATGGATAGGCAAGAATGATTCCACACTCACGGCAAAGTGTAACAAGCTCGGTAATATGTGGGAGCTCGTCGGTAGCATCAATATAGATCTTCTCGACAAGGCTCGCTTTAAAGACACCGAGCTGTTTATATAAAATATCGTCCGGATCTTCTGCAATGCTTTTTGCGAGGGAATCGGCAACGGTACAGCCTATCGATTTTGCAAAATCGATAGAGCCTTTAGCGCCAAACTTATCGTACACCGCGCTCGCAAGTGCAAATAGCAGATGACGTTCCGTCACAGAGCCGCCAACATGTGCCATCGACAACGGCAACACGTCAGAATCATAGTCAAGAGTGATGCCATGCGGTATAGTAAGGGCATTAATGTTGCTCAACATAGCGCGATTTCGCCGTCCCCTCGCCTCGTTGATAGGCTTAAAGAACGCGTCCACCTTCGGTAGTGCCCACTGCGGTATGCCGTGCAACGCCATGTAGAGCACATCCTGCTGGTCGGGGTTATTAATAAAACGACCCTCTAAGGCGGTGTTCTTGACCGAGACACGGCACTCTGCGCCCACCGTTGTGCCAAGTCCGGCAATTTCACCTGCCGCCACAAACTCCATCGCACCGCCGACACTGTCGTGGTCCATGATTCCGACCGTATTCAGTCCGGCAAGCCACGCCATATATACCGCCTCGGTCGGGGAATAGGGCGAAAAGGAATATATGGTGTGCACATGGTTGTTGCAGTATTCGGGGCGCTTTTCAGGCGCGGTTTTATCGGCAAGCAACGCTTTAAAAGCGTCAAGTCGCTCGCTCGCAGTGCCGGAATGGATGTTCATGGTTTGTCCTTTCTTATGATTATTTTAGCATAATCTGTCCGCCGCTCACCGGCAGTGCCTGACCTGTCTCGTACTTTTGCTCCACAAGATAAAACAGCGCCTTTGCCACATCCTCGGGATAGCAACCTCTACCGAGCGGCACCTGTTTTTCATAGTGTCGTCGCACCTCTTCTATCGAGGTAGCGCCCGGCACCTTACCGGCGTTAAGATACTGCACAAAAAGTCCTTTTTCCGGGTCACACCACAGTGGTCCGTCAAGATAGTTACCGGGGCAGATGGAGTTGACCTTGATGCCATATGGCGCGAGCTCCATCGCGAAACTCTGGGTTAAACCTATACCGCCGAACTTAGAGCCGGCGTAGGCAAAGTTCTTCTTACTGCCGGCAAGACCGGACTTTGAGTTAATCTGTATTATGTCGCCCATGTAGCTGTTATCCGCCTCAAACTGTGCCCTCATGATTGCGCCGACGTACTTGACCGTCAAAAAATAGGCGTTGTAGTTAACCCTTGTCACGAACTCAAAGCGGTCGTACTCCAGCTCGTCTATGCCACCGGCAACCAGCACACCGGCATTGCTGACATAAATGTCAATGCCTCCGAACTGCTCCACCACCGCTGTTGTCATGTCGGCGACGCTCTGCTCGTTTGCGACGTCCACGGCGACTGGAAAAGCGTGTTCGCCCAGACGGTCGGCGACCGATTTCGCCATGTCGTAGTTGAGATCCGCAATAGCGACACTCGCCCCCTGCGCAATCATGCACTCGGCAATGCCAAGACCAAAACCCTGTGCACTGCCGGTGACTATCGCAAGTTTTCCGGCGAGTCGCCCCTTTGTGTCGGGGCGGATATTTACGCTCTGTGCCGCCTTTTGGACGGCTTTCGATATATCAATCATAATTACACTCCCAGTTTCGCCTTGCGCATCATCTCAACGTCGGTGTAATCCTTTGTGGGGGTGTAACCGTCGATGGGTGCTAAACGGCTGTGATATGCATCGAGGAACCACTGCGGCTGTGGGAAGAACATGTGTTCAAACTCAAACGCCGGTGTAATCCAGTTCTCGGCGCCCAGTACAAAGGGAGGTGCATCGAGGTAGTCAAAGCAGAGTTGTGTGATATTGCTCGCAAAGTCATTTAGGATGTTGCCGCGTGCACAGGCGTCACTCGCAAGGATTATGCGACCTGTCTTCTTGACCGACTGCACAACCTTGTCGTAGTTAAACGGAACTATACTGCGTGCGTCGATCACCTCGACCGAGATACCGTGCTCCTCAAACAGCTTCGCCGCATCCAGTGCTGAGTAGAGTGTCGCACCGATGGTCAGTATGGTCAGGTCGGTACCGGCACGTTTTACATCCGGCTCGCCGAGCGGAATCTCGTAATATTCCTCCGGCACGCCGCCGTCGTGGAACTGCTCGCCGATGTCATAGAACTTTTGACTCTCGAAGAACACCACCGGATCAAGTCCTGAAAGTGCGGAGTTCATAAGACCCTTAGCATCATATGGTGTGACGGGGTAGACAACTTTGAGGCCCGGCATGTGTGCGGTGAGTGCAGACCAATCCTGTGAGTGTTGTGCGCCGTACTTACTGCCGACCGACACGCGCAGAACCACCGGCATGTTGAGCAGACCTGCCGACATGGATTGCCATTTCGCGAGCTGATTGAACACCTCGTCACCGGCACGTCCGAGGAAGTCACAGTACATCAATTCCGCGATAGCGCGACCGCCTGCCATGCCGTAGCCGACCGCAGAACCTGCGATTGCAGCTTCACTTATCGGGGCGTTAAAAAGTCGATGGTAGGGTATAGAGTCCATCATGCCACGGGTGACGGCAAACGCACCGCCCCAATCACGCACGTCCTCGCCGTACAAAACTAACGTCGGGTCGTCATAGAACTTATCGAAAATCGCTTCAAACAAAGCATCACGCAGGGCATAGATTCTATTCTTGCTTATCGCCTTGCCGTTCTCGTCAAAGGCATAGCGAGCCTTTTTGGCAAGTCCTGCATAGCGTGCATTGTCCTCTTTTTTGGTTAGAACGTCGGGGGTGCGCTCCTCCATTCTTGTCATGGAGGTGTTTTTATACATAAGATCGGCGATGATGTTTCGGTTATTATCTAAATCCATATAGGGCGATATCTCGGTGTTTTGTGCAATGCCAAACACCTCACGGTTGCGACGCTGAGCAGTTTCTATAGCGTTGTCACACTCCTGCTCGGTGCATATACCGGACAGAACAAGCTCGTTTTTAAACCAAACAATGCTGTCCGCCTCACGCCACATCTCAATCTCCTCGGCACTGCGGTAGGCGGAGGCATCGGAGGTGGAGTGACCGGAAATACGGTAGGTTACGACATCCAAGAGAACAGGACCGTCACCGTTTTTGATTATCTCTTTTTTGCGACGGAACGCATCGATAACCGCGAGGGGGTTGTATCCGTCCACACGCTCGGCATGCATCTGGTTTTTGGCGATTCCTGCGCCCATGCGAGCTAAAAAGTCGTATGCCATCGTCTCGCCACGTGTCTGACCGCCCATGCCGTAGGAGTTGTTGTTAAAGCAGAAGATCAGTGGCAGACCACCCTTGACGCCGTCATCCCAAAGGGTACGATACTGATCCATCGCGGCAAAGTTGAGGCTTTCCATTACAGGTCCGCAACCCATCGAGGCATCGCCGATGTTGCAGACCACAATGCCGTCCTTTTTGTTGACGCGTTGATAGAGTGCAACGCCGGTGGAGGTAGGTCCACTGCCGCCGACGATAGCGTTGTTCGGGAAGATGCCGAAAGGTGTGAAAAACGCATGCATAGAACCGCCAAGACCGCGATTAAATCCGGTGTCACGGGCAAAAACCTCGGTCATCGCGCCGTAGATATAGAAGTATTTAGCCTTGTCCTTGACGTTGTCGAGGGTAAAGTTTTCCTCGATAATTTTAAGGTTGCGACCGTCGAAAAAGTTGTTCATAACCTCGAGCAGTTGCTCGTCCGACAGCTGTTCGATGGAACTTAGTCCCTTTGCGATGATCTCGCCATGTGAGCGGTGAGAGCCGAGGGTGTAGTCCTCGACTCCGAGCACAAACGCCTGACCGACCGCCGCCGCCTCCTGTCCTGCCGAGAGATGCGCAGGACCTGCATAGGTGAACGGGAAATCGTTGTAAGAGCCTTTAACCTTGATCTCGTTGAGCATATTCTCAAACTCGCGGATTGCCGCCATGTCGGAAAGTATGCGCAAGAACTCCTCTTTGGAGTAGTTATTGCTCTCATCCTTGACAGTCTTGTCGTATGCGTTGACCGGTATGTCGGTGAATTTTATTGCGGAACTCTGGCGAACCTCTTTCGGGTCGACCGTTAAAATCTTTGGCATTTATTTTTCCTTTCAGTTTTAAATGATTACATCTCAAACAGTGCTTCACGGATTATTTCGCAGACGCTCGGGTGGGGGAAGACCAGCTTTTTAATCCCCTCTATCGGCAGGCGGTTGCCTATCATCAGCGCCGCGCCGTAGATGCTCTCGGAGCAGGAGTTGCCGACCATGGACACACCGAGGATGGTCATACTCTTTTTATCATAAATCAGCTTTATAAAACCATCACCGCGCTCATTCTCGGCGAGATATCGTCCGCTGTACGCCATCGGAAGCTTGATGCAAACCGCGTCATACCCTTTTTGCTTTGCCGACTGCTCCGTCTCACCAACCGCCGCAACCTCGGGATTGGTGTAGATTACCGATGGGATTATGCCATATTCCATGCGGTCGTTTTTGCCGATTATATTGTTGATGGCGACCTCAGCCTCACGGTAGGCGGTGTGTGCGAGCATTATCTTGCCGTTGACATCGCCTATTGCATAGACACCCGCAACATTGGTGAGCATATCGTCACCGGTGACTATCGCGCCACGTTCGGTGAGTATGCCGAGTGAATCAAGACCTATGTCGGCGGTGTTGGGACGGCGACCGATGGAGAGGAGCACCTTGTCGGCGGTTATCTCAACGCTCTCACCGCTTTGTTCATAGACGACACTGCCCTCTTTTATCACGGTGACCTTACAACCGAGTTTGAAGTTAACACCCTTTTTCTTGTAGTTGTCAAGCAGATTTTGTGCTATGTCGCCATCGATTGGTCCGCCTATCGTCTCCAGCATCTCGACCACGGTGACCTCGCTGCCGACCGAATTATAGTATGATGCCATCTCAAGACCGATAACCCCGCCACCGATAACGCACAGGCTCTTCGGAATCTCTACGAGCGATAAAATCTCTCGATTGGTCAGCGCAAAACCGCTCTTTACCGCTGCTGAGAGACCGTCGATAGGTGGGAGGAGCGGACTACTTCCGGTGGCAATTATCAGCTGTTTTGCGGAGTATTCAGCACCGTCGCAAACAACGGCAAAACCGCCCTCGACTCGACCCTTTATGACGGCATCGCCGCTCACCACCTCGACACCGTGCTTTTTCATCTTCATGCCGACACCGGCAACCAACTTTTTGACTATCTTATCCTTGCGCGCTACGACCTTTTTCTGGTCGATAACCGCACCGGTTACGCTAACACCGTACTGCTCGCCATGGTTTGCATAATCAAATATCTTCGCACTGTGCAGTAGCGCTTTGGAGGGGATGCACCCCTCGTTCAGGCAGACACCGCCAAGCGAACGCTTTTCAAATAGGGTGACGGTGAGGCCTGCCGCGCCGGCACGCTCTGCGGCACAGTATCCGCCCGGTCCGCCGCCGATTACAATTATGTCTTTCACTGTATTTCCTTTCGTTTTTTCTGATATTATTTGCGTCGATAATCTTTATGTTGGGAGAGGTGACCCCTCCCCTACATTAATATCCTCACACCAACAGTATGCTGAAATTCGCAAGGCTCTCGCACAATTCTTTGAGGAATCTTGCCGCCGGTGCACCGTCTAACGCACGATGATCAAAGGTGAGAGAAAGACCCATCGCAGGGTAGGTGGTTATCTGGCCATCTACCGTCTTAACCCTCTGGGTCATGTTGCAGACACCGAGTATACCGACCTCCGGCGGATTAATAACCGGAGTGAAATTTTCGATGCCGAGGTTGCCGAGGTTGGTGACGGTGAAGGTGCCACCGAATAATAAATCGGGGTTGATACCACCCTTTTGCGCCGCCGTGGCAACGGATTTGACCTCTGCCGAAAGCTCACCGAGGGAAAGTCTATCCGCTCCCATCACCTTGGGAACTAACAGACCCTTTTCGGTGTCCACCGCAACACCGAGGTTGACCGTGTCAAACACGCGCAGTACATCGTCATAGTAGTTGGCGTTCATGTTCTTATATTTAGTCAACGTTCTCGCAGTGGCAAAGAGCACCATATCGTTGAGTGTTATGCCCTTTAACCGCTCGTTTTCACTCTTTTTAAAGGAGGCACGCAGATTCAGTATCTCGGTAGCATCGAACGAGCTTGACATTGTCAGCTGTGCCATCGAGGTCAGTGAAGAGTGCATTGCCTTAGCGATAACCTTGCGGATGTTCGAGTGCGGTACGTCTACAAAATCGCCACTCGCCACCGGGGCGAGGGACGCCATCGGGGC
>CAYJMO010000045.1:0-7732 GCA_964371365.1 uncultured Oscillospiraceae bacterium | reverse complement strand
CCACCGGTGCGGATGTCGTCTCGGCGGTGGAAGGTTTAGCCCCACCGTTTGCCATGACGTTCATTATGTCACGCTCTATAACCCGACCGCCGGGTCCTGTGCCGACCGCCTCACAGGGGCAGATACCATTTTTTTCGGCAAGGGATTTTGCACGGGGTGACACCGCACCGGAGCACTCGCCCGATGTTGCTACCGCAGGGGCAGGTGTCGCGAGAGGAGCGCTCGGGGCAGAGGTAGTGGGTGCAGGTGTAGCCGAAGTCGGTGCAGCTGTCGGAGCTGTTCCTCCCGGTGCGAATGTCGAGACATCCTCCCCTTTTTCACCTATCACACATATGTTACCGAGTGCCGGTACATCGTCCCCCTCGCAGTAAAAGACGGCGAGCAGTTCTCCTGCCTCCTCCGACGGCTCGTCAAACGATGCCTTATCTGTCTCGTAGGAGAATAAAAGCTCCCCCTTTGCAACACTGTCGCCTACCGACTTGTGCCACTTTGAGAGTATGCACTCGTCCACCGTCATGCCGGGTTTGGGCATTACTATCGCTTTTGCCATAGAAATATATCCTTTCTTAACTTGTCACTCTTCATGCGTGCTTGCATGTGCTTATAAATTCTATATTGCCTTACCATTTTCCATTATATACTGTTCCGCTTCAACGGTCCAAACCTTGTCGGGGCAGAGCTCGGACAGCTTAGCAAAAAATGGGTCGGTCTCGCCGAGTTTTGCAAAGTCGTCTATTGAGGTTAGTGGCATGGAGATTTGGGTATAGATAAGTTTTTTTCCGCCCGGTATCTTGGGTAGGTTGAGTGTTGTCTCGCCCACACTGTCAAGACCACCGACATGGGTAATCATAAACGAGGGATTTATCTTGCGATCTTTCAGATAGCCTAACACCTCGATAAGGTCGTCGTTGTTGCCGCCCGATGCCGCCGCAAGATGGCTCGCGTTGTAGTGGACGTTATAGAAGTTAATCGGTGCTTTAAAGGCGGTGTCGGACGGGCCTGCGAAGAAGTTGAGACAGCCGTCCCGTGCGAGGATAGCATCGCCCTGTTCGATGAGTGCCGGTATCGGTGCCATTACAAACACATCGTCATAGCCATAGCCATCGGTCAACGACATCAATGTTGCAAGTGCGTCGCAGTCGGCAGTGTTTTGATAGATAAGTTCCACGCCCTGCTGTTTTGCATATTCCGGCGAGAGGTAGAGTTTCGCACGCTCTATTCGGGTGGCATCGATGTCGGTGACGACAACCTTAGCCGGACGTTTCTCGGCGGCGAGTGCGTGCTGTATCGCACAGATACCCATCGGTCCGCAACCGGCTATGATGCAGAGGTTACCCCCCTCTTTAATGCCCATTTTATGAACATACTTGCCGTTCTCGGTGTGGTAGTTGGCGTTAAAAGATCCGACCACGCAGGAGACCGGTTCTGCGAGTGAGCCGAGGAAAAACGCCTCCCCCTCATAGGGTAGTAGGCAGTCCATCTCCATGACCACCTCCGGAATTATGATGTAGGTCGCGTTGCCGCCGATGTACTCAAAGGAGTATCCGGGTGAGTCGAGCGAGCCTTTGTAGTTGATGGCCGGCTGAATTGCAAAGCGTTGACCTTCCTTAAACTTATCGGCATACTTCGCACCGACCTTGACCAGTTCACCGCAAAATTCATGACCGAGAATAACCGGGTTGGTGGCTATGTTGGATGGCACACGCTTGTGGTCCTCACCCTGAACGGCTGCCTTATAAGAGGACATGCACAGGGTGTCGGTGATGACCTTAGCGAGTATCTCCCCCTCGCCTATCTCAGGTAGGTTAAACTCCTCCAGTCTCACGTCGTTCTTGCCATAAAGTCTTAATGCCTTTGATTTCATTATGCTATCCTTTCTATTGTTGGTTTGTTATATTGTAGTATATATTTGCGTTTTGGGCCTTAATGTGTCGTCGGTATTCGCTCGGGAACTTTTTGCCTGTCACTATGATATCCACCTCGGCGGGGGTACAAAAGGTGTAGTGCAAAGATTTTGTCACCTTGGTTTCATCAAGGAGCATGATCACCTTGGAGGATTTTGATATTACATACCTCTTTATCGCCGCCTCGTCGGCGTTGCCACAACTAAACTCACTGCCGGGTGCATAGCCGGACGGGGTCATAAAAGCTATATCGAAATTGATATTCTCGAGCGATGACAATGCCTGTTCCCCTGACAAGGAGAGGTTCTTCCCATTCAGTTTACCGCCGGTCAGATAGACGTTTGTAAGCTGTTTTTGACAAAGGATATTGGCGATGTTCGTGCCGGTAGTATATATAGTAAGCGGCAGGTCATGTATGAGCCGGGCAAGGCTGTCGGTGGTGGAACCGCTGTCGATAAAAACAAGGCTGTTTTTCTTTAAATATTGTGTAGCCGCCGCCGCCACAGCAGTTTTAAGCTCATAATTCTCCGCGGCGCGCTTTGCAAAGGTATCCTCTAAAAATATCTCGTTCATGCGACGTGCACCGCCCCTAATCTTGACCAACAGTCCCTCGGCGGCAAGTGCCTCTATATCCCGTCGCAACGTCATCTCGGATGTGGTCGGGAAAAGTGCGACAAGATCCTTTAGGTATATAAATGTATTAGAGTTACAAAGAGCAAGTATCCGTTCCTGACGCTCGTTCATCGTCCTCCTTTTTGTGATAATATGAAACATTTTGTTAGGTTTATAACATGATTATAGCAATAAAATGTTAACTTGTCAACATGTTTGTTCCTAAGTAAGATAAGTTTTTTTATGAATGAATATTGTCACCGATTTAGATAGACATAATTTACCGAACTTCCCCAACGAGTCGTTTGTGTAAATTACTATAGTTACAGAATTATGCACGCAAATACCGTGTAATTTATGTTAATATTCAATACAAATAGTTGTTATTTTTAATTAAAAGCATATAAAAGTTTTCAACACACACTGTTGAGCACAAAAAAGGTGGTTTTACTTGAATAGACGCCAAAGATTACTTTCTACAATAAAAGGCGAAAAAACTGACCGCACCCCCGTCTGCTTTTATGAGATAAACGGGTATGATGAGGATGTGGAAAACACCGACCCATTTAATATATTTAACGATGCATCCTGGAAAGAGCTCATCGAGTTAGCCCGAGATCATTCCGATCGAATCGTCATGCGCGGTGTACCGTTTGTCAAGGATAAAGACCCCATAAAAGAGTTGACGAAAACTACAGAATACTTTGATGATAACGGTAGTCTTCACATAATCAGCGAGATAGAAATAAAAGAGCGCAAACTCCGCCAACATACACGGCGAGATCCCGATATCGACACTCTATGGACGTTGGAGCATTTTCTAAAGGACGAAGAGGACATAAAAGCCTACCTCGACCTACCGCACGACGACGAGATTGGCGAGCCGAACTTCTCAAGATTTTTAAAAGCAGAAGAGGATATCGGCGACACCGGAATAGTGATGTTAGACACCGGTGATGCCCTCTGCGAGGTTGCAGGGCTGTTCAGCATGGAGGACTACACCATATTTGCCATGACCGAACCGGAGTTATTCTCAAAACTGATGGACATCTCACATTCAAAATATAAAAAGCGAATCGAAATAGTTTCAAAACAACTGCCGGACAGATTGTGGCGGATTTACGGTCCGGAGTATGCCACACCGCCCTACCTGCCACCCTACCTATACGAGCGCTATGTAGTAAACTATGACGGCGAACTCGTCCGGGAGATAAAGAAAAACGGCGGCATGGTTAGGATACATCAACACGGCAACTCAAAGGCTGTCCTGCCGATGACTTTATCCATGGGATGCGACGGTCTCGACCCGGTTGAACCCACACCGCAGGGAGATATAACCCTCAAAGAGGCGCGCAGTATCTGTGGTGAGGACTTCACACTCTTCGGCAACTTAGAGGTAAGCGACATCGAGATGTGTCCACCCGAGGTGATAGAACAAAAGGTAGAAATCGCCTTACGAGAGGGTCCTAACTCCAACGGCTCACGGTTTGTCCTTATGCCATCCGCTTCACCTTACGGGCGCAAACTCTCAAAGACAGCACTGGACAACTACAAGCGAATAGTTGAAATAATTGAGAGATAATCAAGTAATTTAACAAGAGGGGTAATTTGATTGAGTTTAAAGTCAGAATGGGCACAAGGTCTCAACCAGATTGAGCACGCACTGATTAAAGACCTCTACCACCCTATACAAAATATTGACTTTAAAGGTTTATTGTGTGACAAAGACTTGAATTTGGAGGAGGCAATACCTCGCGATTGTTTCGACATCTTGCCCGGCTATCACATAGATAAACCATTTGGGTATGCTTGGTTGTTCTCCACCTTTATCCTGCCCGAGCAGATAGAAGGAGAGCGTGTTGTACTTAACCTTGATCTTGGCGGTGAGGCTACAATTTTTATAAACGGCGAGCCTTTCGGCACCATGAGAGGGGATTTCCTCTCTCATAAACATCATCTTATAGTCGACCAAACATTGACCGCCTCTGCCCTTGGGGGTGAAGTTATATCCCTTGCATGTGAGCTTTATTGCAAACACCCACTGCCCCGTCTCGGTGCACCAAAATGCGCCTGTGCAACCGGTCCTGTCTTCCCGGAGGATGAGGCGGATGTGATGGTCTACGACGGCGTTACGATTGGCAGTAGCAGTTTTGGCATATGGAACGAGGAGGCTTACGCCCTCTATCTTGACCTTTTAGTTCTGCGTGAGATAATGGAGTGCGGTAACGAGTACGATTTTCACGTCGAGGCGATAGAATACGGTTTCAAAAAGCTAATCACCTCCATCGACATGGAGCAACCTCTCGCCCTGCGGCGAAAACACTATATCGAGATGCGCGAGATTCTGGCACCTTTGATGCAGGCGAAAAACGGCAGTCTCGCACCACAATTGAGTGCGATTGCAAACTCCCACCTCGATATCGCATGGCTCTGGACGGGAGATGAGACCCGTCGCAAGACAGCGAGGACGTTCGCCGCGCAACTTCGCCATCTGGAAGAATATCCCGAAACGCTGTTTATACAAAGTCAGCCGATACTCTATGAGATGTGCCGTGAACGCTATCCCACCGTCTTTGAAAAGATTAAGCAGGCGGTAAAAAAAGGGAATTGGATTGCGGACGGTGCGATGTGGGTAGAACCGGACACCAACCTATCTTCCGGCGAGTCACTGATACGGCAATTTTTATACGGCAAACGATATTTCAAGGAAATGTTTGACGTCGACTCTCGTCTATGTTGGCTACCGGACACCTTCGGCTATACCGCCGCACTGCCACAGATACTCAAAGGCTGTGAGGTGGACTACCTAACCACCCAAAAAATATACTGGACATATAACGATTCCGAGAAATTTCCGCATCATGCATTCGCATGGGAGGGGATGGACGGCACCAGAATAAACTCTTACGTACATATGGAGTACGAGTCCTCCGTCAATCCTGCAAAGGTAATTGGGCACTGGAAGAACAGGATGGATAGGGATGGCACAGGGAGACTTCTCCTGCCGTTCGGCTACGGTGATGGTGGCGGTGGACCTACACGGGATGACCTGGAACAGATTAGACGTACCCGCGACTTAGAGGGAACGCCCAAGATTGAATATTCCAACCCCTATGAGTTCATGTCAAAGTTACAAAAAGACAGTGACGTGTTCGAGCGCAACGTCTATTCCGACGAACTATACTTCCCATGTCATCGTGGCACCTACACCACCCAATCCGACATAAAAAAGGGCAACCGCCGTGCGGAACACGCCCTGCACGAGGCAGAACTTTGGAGTGCTATAGCGGCAAGGATTAAGGGGCATTACTACGACAGTGGCAGGATAGAGACAAACTGGAAAAAGGTGCTTTTCAATCAGTTTCACGACATACTGCCCGGCAGTAGCATAGCCAAGGTCTATGACGATGCAAAACAGCTTTACAGCGAGGTTCTCAACGATACATCTGAGCTAATCACCGGTGCACTGTCGGCAGTTGTAAAGGAGGGCGAGGGCTACACCTACTTCAACCCGACCTCATTCAAGCGTTGTGAAACGGTGCTGTTGCCCGACATGTTTGTTGAGGGAGCAAAATATGCAGACGGCAGACCTCTTGCATCTACTCAATCGACAGACGGTGTACTCGCAATGATAAATATACCGCCGCTCGGACATGTTAGCATCTATCCCGACACAAAGATCAGCTGTGAAAAACAGGTCACCCTCACCGAGTTGAGCGAGGGCGGTTACAGGCTCGATAACTCTCAAATTTCGGTCACGATAAACAGCAAAGGTGAGCTCTGTGAGGTTGTTTCAAAAAAGAGTGCTCGCTCCTTTATAAACGGTTATGGCAACCGATTTAAGCTATACCGAGATATTCCGAGGAAATTTGATTCATGGGATATTGATGTTATGGTGCAGGAGAGCGAGATTGATTTAGACGGTGATGCAACCCTTTCGATTCACAGTCAAAATGAGCTGTCCGTCACACTCAAGCTCACAAGAAAGATCGCATCCTCTGTTATCACCCAGTTTATATCACTCTTCGCCGACAGTGCAAGGATTGATTTCGACACCACAATAGACTGGCGAGAACTCCATAAACTTTTAAAGGTTTCATTCGCCACCGGAGTCGTGGCTCGAAACATGAGAAACCAGATACAGTTCGGTTATATAGAACGCCCGACTCACAAAACACAGAATTATGACGCCGACCGCTTTGAGGTTTGCAACCACTACTACACCTCAATAGAGGATGCCCACCATGGTGCGGCGGTGCTCAACGACTGTAAATACGGCATAAGTTCACAGGAAGACGAGCTGTCTCTGACATTACTTAAATCCGGCGCTCACCCCGACTTTCGCTCCGATAATCAGATACACGAGTTTAGATACGCGTACTATGTTTTTGATGAGACGAACTCGGTTGTTGAGGAAGCATACCGCTTCAACCGACCGCTTTTAGGATTTGACGGGGCGACAGCAACACACAGCTACCTTAATATTTCCGCTGTAAACATAGTGGCGCAGACACTAAAACTCGCCGAGGACGGCAGTGGCGATATCATCGTAAGATTGTATGAGGCAAATCGAGGGGACACCGACTGCACGGTCACGGTAGCATTTGACTTTAGCGCTGTCGAACTCTGCAACATGTTGGAGGAGCCTATATCCGCGCTACAATTCACGAGCAGGTCGATACCGTTGCATTTTAAACCATTTGAGATTAAAACAATAAGGTTGAGATAGCGAAACAATGATTGAAAGGAAAAAAACTATGGAAACAACGAAAAAATCAAAGGGTATCAGACCCTTTGTCCCCTACTTTTTTATCGCACCGTTTTTCATATCTTTCTTTATATTTACACTCTATCCGGCGATACAGGGCTTTTATATGAGCCTCACAAAGTATCTCTCGATAAGTGAGGTGCGCTTTGTCGGTTTTGATAACTACATAAATTTGTTGACCGATGAAAAGTTTTTAATCTCGGTTCGCAACGTCGTTATGCTAACCCTTTTTGGAAGTATATTATCCATAATTTCGCTGTCACTCTATATCGGAGTTACCATCAACAGTAAAAGAATGTTACGATATAAAAGCTCTATAACAACCGTTTTGTTTTTACCTAATGTCACATCTGTGGTTGTTATAGGCATCATCTTCTCATATATACTTAAAACAGATGGCGGTATTATCAACGGCGTTTTGGAGATATTCGGTCTGGGACCGATACCG
>CAYJMO010000044.1:13321-18134 GCA_964371365.1 uncultured Oscillospiraceae bacterium | reverse complement strand
TCGACAACAAGCGGGTAATAGCGATTGGTGCTTCCACCGGCGGCACCGAGGCCATCCTCGAGGTCATAAAACACCTACCGGCAAACTCTCCGGGGGTCTTGGTGGTGCAACACATGCCTGCCGGATTTACTAACATGTATGCGGCGCGTGCCGACAAGCTCTGTGCGATGAGTGTGAAAGAGGCGCAGGATGGCGACCGATTGGAGACAGGAAAAATCATTATCGGTGCCGGCGACTTCCATATGGAGCTCAAAAGCGACGCTAAAGGTTATTTCATATCCAGCAAAAAAGGTGCTAAGGTCAGCGGACACTGCCCCTCGGTAGATGTCCTATTTCATTCTGTGGCTCAAACAGCCGGCAAAAATGCCACGGGAGTGATATTGACCGGCATGGGTGCGGACGGTGCTAAAGGCCTGCTCGCAATGAAGAATTCCGGCTCATTCACCTTTGGTCAGGATAAAGATAGTTCGGTGGTCTATGGAATGCCCAAGGTGGCATTTGACAACGGCGCAGTAAAAAGACAGTTGCCTCTCGGCGAGATTGCAACAAATATAATAAAACACCTTAACGGTGGGTTGGTTTAAGTGAACAACGAAGAGTTGTTGTAGTGTATTAAATAGAGGATCATTTAACAAGGAGAAAAGATGCAACATTCACGCACAAAAGACCTGGTTCTTACCGCTGTTTTTGCGGCGGTTATCGCTGTTTTATCACAGATTGCTGTGCCGCTCGGATTTACCCCGGTGCCGGTCAGCCTCGGGACGGTCGGTGTTTTTCTTGCCGCCGGTCTTTTGCGGTTTCCCGGTGGAGTTATCTCGGTTATCGTCTATCTCCTCTTGGGAGTTGTCGGACTGCCTGTATTTGCAAACTTCGGTTCCGGAATCGGTACTATTTTGGGTCCGACCGGCGGATTTTTATTCGGTTATGCTGTCGCCTCACTTGTCATGGGCGCCATTCTCTCTAAAAATGCAAAGACAGTATCGGTTGTCATCTCACTGATTTTTGCAAGTCTTGTTATCTACGGCTGTGGAATCGTTGGTTTTATGGCATCCACCGGGAGCGACCTTGTCACCACCCTTGCCGCTACCGTCATCCCCTTTTTACCGGGTGACATCATCAAAATTGCTGTCTGCACCGTCCCGATAGCTCGGTTAAGAAAGGTCACGATAAAGCAGAGCGCAAGGATTTAGCACCTGCCGAAATGAGTTTCGCTTTTTTTGCACTCCACCTGAGTTTCAGGTGGTTACACCATGCTGTTTACCGCATTCAACACCGCAATACGTGAGGCGGCAAAGTTTAGTCCGCCCTGCAAAAATGCCGTATAGGGCGCGCGCAGAGGGCCATCACAGGATAGTTCAATGCTACTTCCGGCGGTGAATGCACCTGCCGCCATAATCACCTCGTCGGCATAACCCGGCATCGGTGCCGGCACCGGTGTTACAAAGCTATCAATCGGCGAGTGATGCTGTATCTCACGGCACAAGGTTATCAATTTATCCTCATCACCTGTATCGACCGAGGTGAGTATATCAAAGCGTTTTGACCTGTATCCCGGGCGTGTATCCATGCCGCAGAGTTCAAATAGACAGTCAGAATATATCGCAGTTTTAACCGCCTCGGCAACCACTGCCGGGGCGTTATATAGTCCAAGATACAGCTCGCGCAGAACGCCGTAGCTTGCACCTATCTCGGCACCTATGCCCGGCACAGTCAGGCGATAGGCGGCACGTTCTACCGCCTCTTTAGTCCCTGCGATGTACCCTCCCGAAGAGGCGATACCGCCGCCGGCATTTTTTATCAGTGAACCAGCCATGAGATCAACCCCCATCATGGTCGGCTCGGTACACTCCACAAATTCCCCGTAACAGTTATCAACAAATACAAATATATCGGGAGAGATGGATCTCACCACGTCTACCGCCGCCTTTATGTCATTGTTGGAAAGGGTTCTGCGCGAGGCATATCCGCAACTCTTTTGCAGGGCAACCACCCTGACATCCCCCCTTTTTAATCGCTCACATAGACCAATCAGGTCAACTTCATCGTTTAGCAGGTCGAGTTCTTCATATCTTATCCCAAAATCGGCAAGAGAGCCGGTTTTATCATTTGGGTGACCGATTACCTTGTGAAGCGTATCGTACGGTCGTCCGGTTGCATACAAAAGGGTATCATCCGGTCGGAGCAGTCCGAAAAGCGCTGTCGTGATGGCATGTGTACCGCTCGCAAAGTTATGGCGAACTATCGCCGCCTCTGCACCGACAACAGTTGCAAAGACCCTGTCCAATGTATCGCGACCGATGTCGTCATACCCATAACCGGTCGTGCCGACCAGATGGGCGGTGCTGACACGATTTTCTACGAATGCCGATAACATACGTTCCTGATTTTTAGATTTAATCTGCTCGACGTACTCAAAATAAGGCGATGTCAAACGCAACGCCTCCCTATCCAATTCCATTATTTTTTCGTTAAACTTAAACATCGTCCTCTACAGTTTGTTTACAATCTCCTTAAAATGCTCTCCCCTTTTTTCAAAATTAGCGTAGCAATCAAAGCTCGCCGAGGCGGGTGAGAGTGTTATGACATCCCCTTTTTCAGCGGCGGCGGTGGCGAGAGCTACCGCATTTTCCATACCATTAGCATGATACAGCGGTAATTTTTTACTGTCATAATCGGATAGACAGAGCAGCTCTCGCTCGATTATCGGCCCTGTATCCCCCATCAGCACGAGCGCCTTCGCGTGTGCGATAAGCTCCGGGGCAAGCGGTGCGTAGGATATCTTTTTGTCGTATCCACCGGCAATGACAATAAGCCGCCTGTCAAACGCACGAAGACCTGCAATGACTCGTGTCGGCGAGGTTGCGATGGAGTCGTTATAATATGCTACACCCTCCTTTTCCCTCACAAACTCTATGCGATGGGCAACGCCGGCAAACTCCCTCGCCGTGCTCGCCATACACTGCACCGAGACCTCTCCGGCTACCGCAGTGCACGCCGCAAGCATGTTTTCGATGTTATGACGACCGGGGATTTTTATCTCCTTTGCCGGCAAAATCGAGTGTTCTTCGCCATCCATCCTTAGCGTTAACACTTCGTCTTTCAAATACCCTCCACAGGACTGTTCGACAGAAAGGGAAAAAAAGCGAACATTTTCAGCCGAATTTTCAAAGCTGCGGGAAAGTTCATTGTCATAGCCGAGCACCGCAAAACCTCCGGCACGGAATGTAAGGATGTTTCGCTTTGCCTCGATATATTCCTGCATGTCGGCATGATGGTCGAGGTGATTTGGGGTAATGTTGGTAACCACCGCGACATCGACCGCATGTTTCATCGACATCAACTGAAAGCTGGATAGCTCACAGACGACAATATCACTATCGTCGACCTCGTCTATGATGGGTAACATTGCACGGCCGATATTCCCACCGAGGTGGACGGTCTTGCCACTCCGCGACAACATATCTGCAATAAGGCTGGTGGTGGTGGTCTTGCCGTCTGATCCGGTTATGGCGTATATTTTAGCGTTACAGAGCTCGAAAAAGGTCTCTATCTCGCTTGTAATCGTCGCACCTCTTGCAATCGCCTGTTTTATCGCAGGTTCACTCGACATAAAGCCGGGGGTGCGAAAGATGACATCGGCATCACTCAAACCGTCGAGATAGTTCTCTGCGAGGAACAACTCCACACCGTCCATCTCGATATCGGCTCTTTTGTCACAAAGACGCACGTCTGCGCCGTGGCGTACAAAGATCGGTATGAGGTCGCGATGAGCGACGCCGGCACCGATAAAGGCTATTTTCTTGCCGCTTAGTGATGCGATATATCTCTCTATTTTTGAAACCATGATACCTCCGATTTTCCGCTGATAAACTCCTTTATCTCCTTTAATCTCTCGACACATTCATTGTAGCCCAGACGATACAGTGCCATCAACTTTATCGGATCACTCTCGGCACGGTCTACCCCCATGGTGGAGGCAGGTCGGAATACAAGGGCATTGCCACTCTCCTCCTCATAGGATACGAAATCAAGCTGTCGGTTATAGATATCGGCACGTCCTGCGGCGGTCCTTAGTAGATGAGGGAAATGCTTATACTTGAGTCGACCGATGACGGAACTCGCATGTCCCTGCGGCTTTTTACGGTAGCCTATCGGGCGTGTTAGTATCACAATATTTTTTTCATTGCCTTTATCCATCGAATATTGTAGCGGAATAGGATCCGATATTCCTCCGTCAAGATGAGGAACGCCGTTGAGTATGACCGGTTTTGTCACAACAGGTAGCGAGCAGGATGCCATAACCGCACGATAGTCGGTATCCATATCTCGCACCGGAAAGTATGCCGGTCTACCGGTCATGCAGTCGGTGGTGACCGCTGTCATCTTGATTTTTGAGCTTTTAAAGGTCTCGTTATCAAACGGAAAGTATTTTTCCGGTATGACATTGAAGGCAAAGTCCATCTTGAACATATTCTCGTTGAAAACGCCAAGAGGATCAAGGTAACGACGGTCGTGGCAAAAACGGATGTTGATGTTAAAACTGCGACGTGCCTGTTTTGAGATGTAGGATACGCCGTTCGCCGCTCCTGCCGATACTGCATAAACTTTGTCCACCTCGATGTTATTGTTCAAAAGGCAATCTAACACGCCGGAGGTATAAACCCCACGCATTCCGCCCCCCTCAAGTATAAGTCCAACGCCCATAGTGACAGCTCCTTAAATTTTATTTTGCTTGTTAATTAATGCCCGCTAAATTCGCAGCCTTTGTATTGAATAACGAGTTATTCAGTAGGCTTTAATTATACTATATGCA
>CAYJMO010000044.1:0-13221 GCA_964371365.1 uncultured Oscillospiraceae bacterium | reverse complement strand
AATAGTCAGGGATTCATCTGTTCGATAGATTATGCGTCCTTGAGCTCTTCTGTTACAACTTCAGCGTTTTCTACAGCGGCCTCAACAGGTGCAGGAGCGCTCTCTTCGGCTACCGTCTCGGTTGTGGCTGTGGGCTCGTTAACCTCCGGTAGCGGTAAAAGTGCCTTGATAGAAAGGCTGATGCGCTTCTTGACCGAATCCAACTCGGTGATAACGACGTTCACCATCTCACCGATCTGGAGTGCGTCCGCTACACGGTCAACACGCTCGTGTGATATCTCGGAGATGTGAACAAGACCGTCGATACCGGGCAGAACCTGCACGAATGCACCGAACTTGGTGAGCGATACAACCGGACCTGTAAACTTGTCGCCGAGGTTGAAAGAACCTGCAAGGCGTGTCCATGGGTTGTCCTCTTCCTTGCGGTAGCCGAGGCTTATCTTTTTAGACAGCGGATCCAACTCCTTGACATAGACCTCAATCTTCTCGTCAACCTTGAGCACGTCACTCGGGTGTTTGATACGGCTCCAGGACAGCTCGGAAATGTGGACAAGACCATCCACGCCACCGATGTCAACAAATGCGCCGTAGCTCG
The DNA here is from genome assembly GCA_964371365.1 of uncultured Oscillospiraceae bacterium. GTDB lineage: Bacteria > Bacillota > Clostridia > Oscillospirales > Ruminococcaceae > CAYJBH01. Next base: position 12,626 of record CAYJMO010000044.1, on the reverse strand, counting down.
CAAGACTCTTGACGGTGCCTTGGCATACGTCGCCGACCTTAGCTTTGCTCCAGAACTCGTCGCGTGCCTTGTTGGCAATTTCGGCGAGTACTGCACGGATAGAGCCGATAACACGGTTGCCGTTCGCCTCTAAAATCTTAAGTTTAACGGTTGTCTTAACTAAACTTGCAAAGTCCTCACCGCGGCGAAGTGTTGCCTGCGATGCCGGTATAAATACCTTTGTGCCTTTGACCATAGCAACAAGACCGCCCTTGACGACCTCACTGATATAAGCCTCGACTGCGGAACCGTCCTCCGCCGCCTGAAGTAGAAGGCTGTTGCCCTCACGCGCCTCTAAACGCTTTTTGGAGAGAAGTGCGATACCCTCGAGATCGTTGACCTGAATTACCATCAGCTCAATCTCGTCGCCCTTTTGTACGATGTCGTGCGGTTTTAGCGTAATATCGTCAGTCAATTCGTCAAGCGGAACAAAACCTGTGTGTTTGGTGCCTATATCGACGGTAATCTCTGTCGGGGCTATACCGGTGACCACTCCTTTCAGTACTTTGCCGCGGAAGATCGGATTAAAGGATGCTTCCAGCATCTCCTCAAAAGTCATTCCGTCCTCGATGATGGTTTGTTGCTTTTCTTGTTGATCGTTCATGTGTTTGATAACCTCCATTATTATATGCGACGGCGTAGACGCACCGGCCGAAATCCCAACCCGTTCATAGTGTCCGAGTTTTAATTCCGAGAGCTCCTGCACCGTCTGCACACCTATAGAATTTGTGTAGCGTCCGGCAACATCGACCAATTTTCTTGTGTTGGAGGAATTTTTACCTCCCACCACTATAAATAGGTCGCACTGTTTTGCAAGCTCCGTTACCTCCGACTGTCTTTGACAAGTCGCATTACATATTGTATCAAAAATTAAGGCGTTTGTATAGTGTTTTTTTATAAACTCTCGCATAACTGCCCAATTTTCTTGCAAATAGGTAGTTTGTGCCACACAAAGTAGGGGTGTTTCCGTCGAAATGCCTAATAATTTGTGTCGAAACTGTGCAAAATCGAAAAAGATTTTAGCCTCATCGCCATAGTGACTGACAATTCCCTGCACTTCCGGGTGGTCTTTATCCCCTGCAATGAGAAATTCTCGCCCCTCATTTTTCGCCTGCTGTGCTAAAAGTGCAATACGGCTGACATATTTGCAGGTCGCATCATGATAGACGATGCCGCGCCGCAATATCTCGTCGTAGGTCTGTTTTGTAATTCCGTGACTGCGTATGACCAACTCATACCCATCCGGCAGGTCATCGAGCTTTTCTATCTCGACGAGACCGCGCTCAACCATAGACTCGACCCACTGTGGGTTGTGGATAAGCGGACCGAGTGTCGCCACCCGACGTCCCTCACTCACCAGCTTTTCGGTAAGGGTTACAGCGTTGGCTACACCAAAACAAAACCCTGCACTCTTTGCTACCTTAACACTCATTGGCGAGTTCCTCTAAACTCTGTCTCAACAGCTGTTTTGCCGCGCGGAACGAGCGTTTATCCTCCACATTCATTCCGAGTATGTCGGGGGTGAGCGGTTTGCCATACCTTATGTACACCCTACCGAACAGCCGCAACCTGTTGTTTTTCCCATAGGAAATATGGCAGGGCAGTATAGTCGCGTCTGCCGCCGCCGCAATAAACAACGCACCCGATTTAAGAGGCTGTAGGTTGCCGTCCTTACTGCGTGTCCCCTCCGGAAAGAGTAGCAGTGGGCTACCGTTTTTCAGACGGTCCTGTAGTATACCGAGCGTGTCGGAGTCCCCCTTGCCACGCTCGATGGGTATGACCTGCAGTTTGCCTAAAAACCATTTTGTGAACGGGTTTTTCATCAACTCCGCCTTTGCCATGATATAAAGACGTTTTTTTGCAAATCGCTGTACCGCAATAAAAACCGGGTCGAGCAGATGGACGTGGTTCGGGCAGAGAATAAAGCGCGTTCCCTCACAGCGATAAAGATTCTCTTTGTCAATCTCTTTTACTCTGAAAAATATCTTTGTTATCCACATTGCAAGGGTGAAAATTATCCAGTAGAACATCTCTTCTATCTTTTCCCTTTCGCTTTTATCATATCACTGATTATCGTCACCGTCTCGTCGAAAGTATAATGGGTACTGTCGACACTCACAGCATCGTCGGCAGGTTTGAGCGGCGCTATGTCTCTCCCCGAGTCCTGTGCATCACGTGCAAGCACATCGCGATAGACGGTGTCAAAATCGACTTTCTCGCCCTTTTCTTCAAGTTGGAGGACACGTCGGCGCGAGCGCTCCTGCGCATCAGCACTCAGAAATATTTTCAGATCTGCGTTTGGAAGGATGACGGTGCCGATATCGCGACCGTCCATTATTACGTTGTTTTTGTTCGCTATATCACGCTGGGTGTTTAAAAGAAACTGCCGTACCTTTGCATATTTGGACACATCGGATGCCGCCATCGACACCTGTTCGGTGCGAAGGTATGGCGTATAGTCCTCACCGTTTGCAAGCACCGCCTGAGCGCCGTCGATATAGGCGAGCTCGATACTCAACCCGTCGAGCAGTGAGCAGACACCCTCCTCGTCCTTAGGGTCGATCCCCTTTGTGATTGCATAGTGACCGATTGCACGGTAGAGCGCGCCGGTGTCGACATAGATATATCCGAATTCACTCGCAAGGCTTTTCGCTATACTGCTCTTGCCTGCCCCGGACGGTCCGTCAATTGCTATCTGCATGAAAGCTCCTTATCTGTTGTTATAGTTGTTCAACTTGGAAAACACTACAAGATTGCCGAGCAGAAATTTTGTATATCAAGGCGGAGGATTGAGTAATACTTTCGTATTGTGATTGACGACAACGCAGATATACGGGATTTCTGCCGGGAAGATGTGGTGTTTTTTAAGTTGAATGACTATATGTGTGTATCGCCTTTGCCGCCGCATTTGCGGTGCAGAAGGCTATGTGCAGGTTAAACCCACCGGTAACCGCCGAGACATCGAGCAGTTCCCCGATGATGTAGAGGTTGTTGACCAACTTGGACTCCATCGTCTTGGGGGACACCTCATTCAGGCTCACTCCCCCCTCGGTGATGACCGCGTGTTTCATGCCATCGGTGCCGTTTATCTCAACTCTAAAGTCCTTGAGCAGCAAAACCAGCTCGCGTCTTTGTTCCCTTGTTATCCTATTCGCCTGTAATGTGCAGTCAATCCCCCATCTCGATAACATTATCGGTATCAGTCTTTTCGGGAGTAGGGCATCCAACGTTTTCCCCGCAGATTTTGCGCCGAGTTTTTTTATGTCGTCGTCTATCCTCGCCGAGAGCGTCTGCTCGTTTAACGCCGGTTTAAAATCTATCGAGATGTATGCGTGACGGTAGTTCTGCGGCAGTTCACAGCTCGCCGAAAGTATCAATGGACCTGACACCCCGAAATGGGTGAACAGCATCTCCCCCTGTTCCTTAAAAACCTGTTTGTCGTCCACAAAAAGTGTTGCCGAGACATTTTTAAGCGACAGTCCCATCAGATCGACACAGCTCTTATCGGGTGAGCGTAGACCGACGAGAGAGGGACGTGTCGGCTCTATCCTGTGCCCAAGCGATTTCAGTATGCGATGTCCGTCTCCGGTACTGCCGGTGCCGGGATAGGAAAGACCACCGGTAGCGATAATAACAGTGTCGGCAAAAAGTTTTTCTCCGTTACAAAGTTCTACGCCACGCGCACTGCCATCCTCTACTATCAACCCCGCGACATCACAATCACACCATATCTTCACCCCATCGCACATCCTTAACATCGTGTCGAGAACATCTTTTGAGCGGTCGGACACAGGGAATACACGGTTGCCTCGCTCCGTCTTAAGCGAAAGACCTTCCTGCTCGAACAACTCCATCAACCTGTCCGGTGGTAGGCGATAGAGTGAAGAGTAGAGAAACTTCTTTCCACATTTGACGTTGTTTAAAAACTCGTCCGGTGTGCAGTTATTGGTGAGGTTACATCGTCCCTTGCCGGTTATCAGCAGTTTTCGCCCAACCGACGGCATCTTTTCAAGCAGGGTGACGTTATGCCCCTCTCGGTGAGCAAGTCCGGCGGCAAAAAGACCTGCCGCGCCACCGCCGATTATTATTACATTAGCCATCTTGCTCTATCTCGATAGTTGATACATCGGTTATCTCATTACTTTTAAAATAACGTTTTGAGTAGATAATCACTGCTACAGAGGCCACGGTAAAGAGCAGAACAAACAGCTCGATAAAGATTACATCCACCCCATTTTGTCCGAGGATTACCGAGACTGTGTCGAGCACGGTATGCGCGATAATCGCGATAACAACGGCAGGGATAATCTTGTTTTTATAGAAACCTATGCATATTATCATGGACAGTGCCATGTGGATAGGCACTACCATTACCCTCTCAATGCCGGCAATCAGAAATAAATAGGGTTGAGTTTCGTTAAAAAGGTTTAGTATGTTCTGCACTGCCTGTTCACCGCCGAGAAGTTCTGATAGTACCGTCGTGCCACCGGTGTAGAAAAGCACTACGATGATCAGGTTGTTGATATACGCAAGACCGGTAACATACATCGCCTCAAACGCACCGTGACCATACCCGGCACCGAGCGCGGTGTTGTAGCTCAATCGTTTTTTAAGTAGTGCAAAAACAGCCACTCGCCCTGCCGTCTCAAACAAGGCGGCGGTAAGACCGAGCGCTACCGCATAGACTGTCGGATTATTCTGGGCAAATTCTAAAAACCACCCCTGTGTCCCGAGTAGCTGCAGAGCCGGTATACGTATCACCGCCTGTGGCAGATAAAAACCCAGCATACCCAAGATGATTGCCATGGATATTCCCTTGATCTTTAATGCCATGACCAACCAGATGGCGAGTGGCAACAAAATGGTGACAGCTAAAGTTATGCATATAAAAACGACCGTTATGATTGGCATTATTACCTCAATTTTGACATAAATTTCTCGACATTCACCGCCACACGGACGTGTTCTCCCTCGCCTATCTTTTGTTCGCCCACGAACGCCGTGACCGCAAAACAAAACTGTCTGCCGTCACGATGTTTCAACTCGGCAGTTGCCTTAACTTCCTGCCCTACCGATGTGGCGGCAAGGTGTTTAATATTGAGCTCACACCCGACCGTTGTCTCCCCCTCATTTAAAAGAGGTTTTGCACACTCCATCGCCGCGTGCTCCATAAGAGCCGCCATGGACGGGGTGGAATAGACCGCAAGGTCACCACTGCCGAGCGCTATCGCCGTGTTTTTATCGGTGACCACCTGTGATGCTTCAAAGCACTGTTTCATTATACTGCCATCTCCCGTCCGGCATTGAATGCGGCGAGGTTCATCTCCACAAAGCGAGACGGAACCATGGAGGATATGACCTCCTCCCAATCGACGCTGTCAAGACCGAGCACCTTTATCAACGCGCCGAGCAGGACAATGTTTTGCGCCTTGATATTGCCGAGTTCCGTAGCTTTTTTTGCCGCCTCGACTATCTTTATGCTGTCGACAACTCCCTTAATCTCGTCTAAAACCTCGCTCGGATACTCGCTAAATCCGCAGAGCACTGACATGGGCAGAATTTCACGGGAGTCGGTGATTATCTTGCCTCCCTTTTTCAAGAACGGCAGAGCTCTTGCCGTCTCGGATTTCTCAAACGATATTATAATATCCGCTTCACCCTGTGCAATGTTAGGGGAGGCGACCTTTTTGCCGTACTTTATCTGGGTGGTGACACTGCCGCCGCGCTGGCTCATGCCGTGAATTTCACTCATCTTGACATCGTGTCCCATCTCGATAAGTCCCGCCGCAAGCACCTTGCTGATAAGGATAATTCCCTGACCGCCGACGCCCACCAATAATATTGAATTTGTCATGTTGACCTTCCCTTTCTTTAATAAAGCTACTCGCTGACCTTTTCTATCGCGCCGAATTTACACAGTTCCATGCATAGACCGCACTGGGTACAGGAGGCAGGGTCCTGAACCTCGGCCTTGCCGTTTACGAATGCCATCGCAGGACATGCCATGCGCATACAGATCTTACAGCCGGTGCACATTTCAGGATTTATCTTGCAGGATTTACCGGCATTCGCGCGTGCAATTTCCTTAATCAGCACACAGGGACGTTTTGTCACGATGACGAAGGGACCGTCCGCGTCGATGCCGTCCTTGAGGGCATCGGTCATCGCCTTAATGTCAAGGGGGTCGACTACACGCAGGCTCTCGTCCTTAATGCCTATCGCCTTTATCATACCGACAATGTCTATCGCCGGTTTTTCCTCACCCATGACGTTCATGCCGTTTGCCGGATTGAGTTGATGTCCGGTCATGGCGGTGATGGAGTTGTCCAGCACGACAGCAATTACGTTCGCCTTTGCACAGACGATATCCACAAGTCCGGTCAGACCGGAGTGGAAGAAGGTGGAGTCACCGAGGGTGCCTATGACCTTTCGAGCATCGCCCTGTCTCTTTAAAGCCTCTGCCATGCCGATGGTCATGCTAAATCCGCCGCCCATACAAACACAGGTGTCAAGACCACCGAGCGGTGGAACGGCACCGAGGGTATAACAACCGATGTCGGCAACCGAGACTAATTTGTCTCTCATTCGAGACATTGCATAGTAGTATCCACGGTGGGGGCATCCGGCACAGAGAACGGGGGGACGCGCCGGCATATCCTTCTCGGTGGTGACAAAGGGGGTAACTTCATCTAAAAGCGCGGCACGAATTATATTCGCATTGAGCTCTCCTTGAATAGTTATCTTCTCTTTGCCGATACAATGAGCAAAGCCGAGGGCACGCACCGCATTCTCAAGATACGGATCGTTCTCTTCTATAACATAAAGGGTGTCGTATTTCGCCGCAAACTCCGAAATCAACTTTTTCGGCAGAGGGTATGTAAGTCCGAGTTTGAGGTAGTCCGCCGTGTCGCCAAACACCTCTTGGGAGTGCTGATAGCAGATACCGGAGGTGATAACGCCTATCTTGGAACCGTTATTCTCGACTCGATTTATCGGACATGAGTTGCCATACTCCTCCATCTCGAGGAGCATCTTCTCGCGAAAGACGTGACGAACACGTGCATTTGCCGGGAGCATAACATTCTTTGCCGGATTTTTCTCGTACGGCTTTATCGGCACATTTTCGCGCTCTGCCAACTCGACAAGGCTCTTGCTGTGACATATTCTGGTGGTCATCCTTATCATGACCGGTGTGTCGTACTTTTCCGACAGCTCGAAGGCGAGTTTGGTGAAGTCCTTAGTCTCCTGCGAGTCGGACGGCTCTAACATTGCTATTTTGGAGTGGGGGGCATAGTTGCGGTTGTCCTGCTCATTCTGGGAGCTGGGACAGCCGGTTTCGTGGGCACTGACAAAGACAAAACCACCACCCACGCCGATATATGCCATGCTGAATATTGGGTCGGCGGCAACGTTCATACCGACATGTTTAAAGGCGCAAAACGAGCGCGCACCGCCGATACTTGCACCGGAAGCGATCTCGAATGCGACCTTTTCGTTACATGCCCACTGGGAATAGATGTCGTCGCTGTATCTGTCCGCTATGTTTTCCAGTATCTCGGTGCTGGGCGTGCCGGGGTAGGCGGCGGCTACGGTACAGCCTGCCTCGTACACAGCCCTCGCCACCGCCTCGTCACCGGTGAGGAGCTGTCTTTTGACTTCACTCATATTATAAATCCTTTCACAATAGTTTTTATGTGCATATTTTTATTTGTGCGAACATTTTTATTTGTATAAATACTTTTGTTTATGCAAACATTTTTATTCGTATAAACTATTCTACACGTATACTTTTCATTATCATAGGAGTTTTAGGACGGTCACCGCGGTCGGTAGCTACCGAGGCAATGACATCAACCTCTTCTATACCCTCGGTCACCTGACCAAAAGCGGCGTAGTCGCCGTCGAGATGTGGCGAATCCTCATGCATGATAAAAAACTGACTGCCGGCGGAGTCGGGATGCCCGCTGCGTGCCATGCTGATTACACCGCGAGTGTGCTTTATGGAATTTTGGACGCCGTTGGAGGCAAACTCCCCCTTGATCTTATATCCCGGCCCACCCATGCCGGTGCCGTCGGGACAACCACCCTGAATCATAAAACCGGGGATGACACGATGAAAGCAAAGCCCGTCATAATAGCCGTCGTTTGCAAGCTTTTCAAAGTTCTCGACCGAGATGGGAGCAACACTCTCGTCTAAGGATAGTTTTATAACTCCTCCGTTTTCCATGGTAATTGTAGCTGTTTTCATAGTTAATTCCTTTCCTGTTATTTCTTATCTTCATTATTATTTATACTGCAACAATAGGGTAATGATTGTGGGCGATGGTGTGCAATACACTCGCAACACACGCCATTCCTCGGACAATTTTTGTATGGACATGGACATACATTTTTATTCTTATCGCAAGCCATATACTAACCTCACTATTACTCTATCATCCTTAATAATATCATAAAATTCGACTTATATCAACATATTATTGTCTAAACGCAATTATATTCCTCCGAGGAGCAACCTCACGCCGATCAATATCAAAACAACACCACCAATTATCTCCGCCTTGTTGTTAAGTCGTGTTCCTATCCTCTCCCCGACACGCACCGCCGCAAAGCACATAAAAAAGGTAATAAGCGATATAAGTCCCGCCGACAGCAACATAAACTCAAGGTCCACACCGCCGAGGGTGACACCCACACTCAATGCATCAATGCTCGTCGATACACCTTGAATTAACATCATCTTAACGGTCAAGCCCTTAATATTTTCATGGTATTCCTCGCCCTCTGTCTTGTTTATGCCGTCATAAAGCATCTTTACACCGACCAAAGTGAGCAATATAAAAGCGATTATATGATTGTATTGAAATAATCCATCCGGCAAAAATCCAATGCCAAAATACCCAATGAGCGGCATTATCCCTTGAAATATTGCAAAAGGCAGTGCGATATAAAGGGAACGACATAGACTCGGTCGATAGACAAGCCCGTTGGTGGTGCAAACGCAACATGCGTCTACCGCAAGCCCCACACCCAGCAACACCACACCGAAAATTGACATTAATACCACTCCTCATATGAACCAATTAGATACATTATACCAAAAACGAACGAAACGGGCAAGCAAAAAATACTTAAAAAGTTCGACAGATATGTTATATTTTTTAAAGTATATCATTGACATTCACCGCAAAAAGGATTATTATATTTATATCAAATACAAAACACAAGAGGGATTGGGAATTCATGGCTGTTAATCTAAATACAAGGTATCTTGACGGTTTCGTGGGGGAGGGTGAGTTTTCACTTATCTCGTCGGCGGTTGACTCGGCACACGAGGCTCTGCACGCGAAAACAGGCGCAGGGAGTGACTTTCTCGGGTGGCTTGATCTGCCAAAAAATTATGATAAAGAGGAATTTGCTCGCATTAAAGCGGCGTCACAAAAGATAAGATCGGACAGCGATATACTCATAGTCATCGGTATCGGTGGCAGTTATCTCGGCGCACGTGCCGTCATCGAGGCGCTCGGCTCCTCGCTCTATAACGACCTTACCGACGGGGTGAAAATCTACTTTGTCGGTCAGAACATCAGTGGCTCACATCTCGATAGCGTGCTAAAGCTTTGTGAGGGCAAGCGCGTATCGGTCAACGTAATCTCAAAATCCGGCACCACCACCGAGCCTGCACTGGCTTTTCGTGTCTTTAAAAAGCTCTTGGAGGACAGATACGGCAAGGAGGGTGCAAAGGCTCGCATATACGCCACCACCGACGGTGCGAGAGGTACACTTAAATCTCTTGCCGATCGCGAGGGATACGAGAGCTTTGTTATTGCCGACGATGTCGGGGGTAGATTTTCGGTGCTGTCCGCCGTGGGACTTTTGCCCATTTCGGTCGCCGGCATAGATATAGATTCCATGATGCAGGGCGCAGCCGACGCATACGATCGGTTTGCAGCATGTGGCGAGGACAACGATTGCTACCGCTACGCCGCCATGCGCAACATCCTTCTGCGCCGTGGTAAAAATGTCGAGCTTATGGCATGTTATGAACCTGATTTTGCCATGATGAACGAGTGGTATAAGCAACTTTACGGCGAGAGTGAGGGCAAGGACGGCAAGGGAATTATGCCGACTTCGGTCATCTTCTCCACCGACCTGCACTCGATGGGTCAGTATGTACAGGACGGTGCAAGGATACTCTTTGAGACGGTTGTCGACTTTAAAAACACCAAGGGCGACTTCTTTATAGAAAAGGATGAGGAAAACACCGACGGACTCAACTTTTTGGCGGGACAAAATCTCTCGGTGGTCAACCGACGTGCCATGGAGGGGACAATCCTCGCACATACCGATGGCGGAGTTCCCATTGCCGTCATAGAGGTGGACGAGATGAACGCCTATGACATGGGATATCTTATCTACTTTTTCGAAAAGGCGTGTGCTATATCCGGTTATCTGCTCGGGGTTAACCCATTTGACCAACCGGGCGTCGAGAGTTATAAAAAGAACATGTTCGCATTGCTCGGCAAACCCGGCTTCGAGGAGCGTCGCGCGGAGCTTAACGCAAGGTTGGGGAGATAATAAAAGCTAAAACGTCCGGATGGACGAAAAGCATAAATCACAAGAAATGGAGTATTAAAATGGTTAGTATTATTGTGGGCGGAAAAGGCAGCGGCAAAACCAAAAAAATGATTGAGATCATTAACACCTCGGCCAGTGGCTCTGCCGGAAATCTTGTTTGTATCGAGCATTCTATGAAGTTGACCTATGATATTCATCATGATGTCCGTCTCATAGACATGGTTGAGTATAACATAGAGAATTCCGACATGCTTTTCGGTTTCATATCCGGAATACTTGCAGGCAACTATGATATCGTGGAAATCTATATTGATGGCATCCTAAAGGTTTTGAACAAGGATATCGCCGAGTTAGAGCGTTTACTTAAAAAATTGGATTCTCTCACCGGTGACAACATCAAATTGATTGTAACCGTCTCGGTTGACGAAAATGAGCTCGGTGCAGAGATTAGCAAATACACAAGAGCAGTCTAATTTTAAAGACCGACCCCCATAAAGGGTCGGTTTTTTGTAAGAAATATAGTTAATTAACTTGATATTTTGAAAGGAACTGGCATGAAACTCCGAGAGATACTCGAAACCACCCGGATGATTGAGGAGGAACACCTCGATATACGCACCGTGACAATGGGGATTTCCCTTTTAGACTGTGCCGACAGCGATATTGAAAAAAGCTGTGAAAAGGTCTATGACAAGATATGTCGACGTGCGAATAATATCGTGGGTGTAGCGGAGGAGATATCGACAAAATATGGCATACCCATCATCAACAAACGTATCTCGGTCACGCCAATCGCCATGCTTATTGCGGCAAGCGGTGGCGATCCGGTATTATACGCCAAGGCGTTACAGCGTGCGGCAGAAAGTGTCGGCGTCAACTTTATCGGTGGATATTCGGCACTGGTGCAAAAAGGGTTTTCCGCCGGCGATCGTGAACTGATAACCTCCATACCGGAGGCGCTTGCCCTCACCGACAACGTCTGCTCCAGTGTCAACATCGGCTGTACCAAAAGCGGTATAAACATGGACGCGGTGGACATGATGGGCGGTATAATTCGTCGCTCTGCCGAACTCACCGCCGATAGGGACTGCATCGGTCCTGCAAAGCTCGTGGTCTTCTGCAACGCGCCGGAGGACAATCCGTTTATGGCAGGTGCATTCCATGGTGTGGGTGAACCGGACACGGTCATCAACGTCGGTGTCTCGGGACCCGGTGTGGTGCGTGCCGCACTATCAAAGCTTGGCAAGGACGCGGATCTATCTGAGGTTGCGGAGCTGATCAAACGCACCGCATTTAAGATAACACGCATGGGTCAACTGGTTGGTAGAGAGGCATGTGGTATGCTGAATGTGCCATTTGGCATCGTCGACCTATCTCTCGCGCCCACCCCTGCTGTCGGCGATTCGGTAGCATATATTTTAGAGGAGATGGGGCTGGAAATGTGTGGGGCTCACGGCACAACCGCCGCACTCGCCCTTTTAAACGACGCGGTCAAGAAGGGCGGCGTGATGGCCTCCTCCCATGTCGGTGGACTATCAGGCGCATTTATCCCCGTCTCGGAGGACGCCGGAATGATTGCGGCGGCTCAGGACGGCACCCTCACCCTCTCAAAACTCGAGGCGATGACGGCGGTCTGCTCGGTCGGGCTGGACATGGTGGTAGTGCCGGGCGATACTCCCAGCGAGGTTCTTTCGGCGATCATTGCAGACGAGGCGGCAATAGGTATGATAAACCACAAGACTACTGCGGTGAGAATTATCCCCGCCATCGGCAAATCGGTCGGTGAGGAACTCTCGTTCGGCGGTCTTTTAGGTCGCGGGCCGGTCATGCCGACCATCAACAAAAGTCCGCTACAGTTTATTAAGCGCGGTGGCAGAATACCGGCACCGCTACAGAGCCTTAAAAATTAGGACTGAATTACAAACAACAAGGGTGAAGAACTTCCGTTCCTCACCCTCTGGCTGTCGAAAAAGTTCGACAGCCCCGAGAGGGGATGCGGCAGAGTATAA
>CAYJMO010000043.1:1821-18139 GCA_964371365.1 uncultured Oscillospiraceae bacterium | reverse complement strand
GCCACCATCCCACTGTTAAAGCTAAAGAAAGCTGAACAGACCTAAAACGTGGTCTGTTTTTTTTAAAAACCACTTGACAAAAAGAGAATTGTTTAATATAATTTATATACCCCCTACGGGTATATGGTATTAGGAGAGTTTGTCATGAAGCAGTGTATGGATGTAGATGCAATAAACAAGCGTCTTAAAAAAATCGAAGGCCAGGTGCGCGGCATCAGCAAAATGGTTGATGAGGATAAATCATGTGAGGATATTCTGATTCAGATATCCGCTGTCAAATCAGCACTACACAAGACAGGGCAGATCATCCTTGAGGGGCATATGCACCACTGTGTTCTGGACGGCATAAACAGTGGCAAAGAGGAAGAGACGATAAAGAAATTGATCTCGGCGCTCAATCAGTTTTCCAAAACAATTTAGGAGGGGTACATGAAAAAACATATAATGAAGCTCAACTCCGTCCCGATGCTATGGATTTCGGGCTTGTTTTTACTTGCAAGTTTTATCACTGAATACATCTTGCCGTTAATAAACATACCCTTTGAATTCCCTATAAATCCTGCGTGGGTGTCGCTTATTATTTCCGGCATACCGCTTGCATATCTTGCAATAGTTAACACCTTAGACAAACGGATCACCTCCCCTTTGTTAATCACAATTGCAATGATAGCCGCTGTATACATAGGGGATATTTTTGCGGCGGGTGAGGTCGCCTTTATCATGGCAATAGGCGAACTTTTGGAGGACCGGACGGTCGAGAAAGCCAAAAAGGGCATAGAGATGCTTTTAAACCTTGTGCCGGCACAGGGCAGAGTTATCACAGAAAACGGTGAAAAAACAGTTGAGGCAAAGGACATTAAACAGGACGACATTATCAGGGTTTTGCCGGGTGAGAGCTTCCCCGCCGACGGTATAATTGCAGTTGGCGACACGACCGTCGACCAAAGCATTATGACAGGCGAAAGTCTGCCGGTCGATAAATCGGTCGACGACGAGGTCTTCACGGGAACCATCAACCGATTCGGTTCGGTCGATGTTAAGGTCACAAAGTCTTTTGCAAACTCATCACTGCAAAAGATGATCAAGTTGGTTGAGGATGCCGACAATCAAAAGGCGCCTACACAAAAAATCGTGGATAGATGGGCGGGATATCTTGTCCCCTTGGCTTGTATAATAGCTATAATCACCTATTTGGTTTTCACCTTTATTTTAGGCAGAGCGGACGACGCACTAATCCGCGCCGTTACAATACTGGTTGTTTTCTGCCCATGTGCATTGGCCTTGGCTACACCCACCTCCATTATGGCGGCTATCGGTCAGGCTACAAAAAAGGGCGTTCTTATTAAGTCCGGTGAAGCCTTAGAGAGAATGGGCACGGTCAGTACGGTATGCTTTGACAAAACCGGCACCATTACACACGGCAAACTTGCTGTGAGCGACATCAAAACCTTTGATTATGACGAAAACAAACTTTTAGCCCTTGCAACCGCGGTAGAAAGTCGCTCGGAACACCCTATCGGAAAGGCTGTTGTGAGTTATTCCAAGGCAAATAAAATAGATCTATCAGATGCTAAATACTTTTCCATGGCAGTGGGCAAAGGTGTTACCGGCACTGTCGATGGAACTATGATCTTCTGTGGAAACGAAAAACTCATAGAGGACAGTGCAAAGCTGACTATAGAAAACGATGTGAAAAACACCGTCTCCTCCCTCAGAGATCAGGGCAAGGCGGTAATCATAGTGGCAAACTCAGAAAAAATCATCGGTGTAATCGGCCTGTCGGACGAGATAAAAGACACCTCAAAGGAAGCGATTGCAAAGCTCAAATCGGCAGGAATTGATAATACCGTGTTACTCACAGGCGATAACAAAAAAAGCGCTGATTTTATAGCCGCTAAGGTGGGAATATCGCAGATTAAATCATCACTGCTCCCCGAAGAAAAGGTGCAGGCAATAAGCGAATTCATGAAAAAAGGACAGGCTGTGTGCATGGTAGGTGACGGTGTGAACGACGCCCCGGCACTAAAAACAGCAAATGTCGGCATCGCCATGGGAACAATGGGCAGTGACATTGCGATTGATGCCGCGGATATTGCCATTATGGGTGATGATATTTCGAAGATTTCCTATATTAAAAAGCTCTCCAACGCAACCATTTTTTCTATTAAGTTTAACATCACAATGTCAATGATGATTAACTTTGCGGCGATTATATTGTCGGTGTTAGGACTTTTAAATCCGGCGACAGGCGCACTGGTGCATAACGCAGGTTCGGTGTTGGTTGTGCTGAACGCGGCAAGGCTCTATGATAAGAAAATATAGTCCCTCAAAGGGATGCTGTTCAATCTTGATGATATTCATTTGAGTCGCTCGGTGCCTCTTCTCGCCTTTCATTACTATACTCGCGAATCGCCGTACAGACCGTTATTTTATAGCTCTCAAAAAGATTGTTTTTGCCGTCGGTCTGGCTGATTCTGTGTTGCAGATTGTTCCTCCATCTTTCAATCGCCTCTTCGCTCTCCCACACATTCATGGATAGCAGCTTGCCCTCCTCGTTCAGGCTTTGAAATCGTTCGGCGCTTACAAACCCCTCTGCGGTGTTAAACATCGGCTTTAGCATAGCCGCAAGTTCCAAATATTTTTCTTTCCCCTCTTTTGTGGGTTTCACCTCAAACAATACTATAATATTACCCATAATCCCCCGCCTATATTATCATAAATAAAATCTACAAACACCTCGTAAACTCAGCTATCCCTCTTCAACGGTTCATCTCTTTTGGATTCTATAAAAACGACAGCTGAGTTATCGCAACACTGTCCCTCTTCCTCTTCGTGATAATCGCCTCCTTGTTCACCTCTCCGATTAGCACAGGGGATTGCGGATTGTGTCTACCCATATTCGCTAACGCCGCTTTTTCACTCTGCAAAGCATAACAGTAGTTGCAACCGTTGGCGCAACAGTTATACGTCCCGATATCGATGCTCTCGAGGCATAGACATTCGGGACGCTGGTTTTTGTCCCTTATATCGGTTATGCTGCAACCCAAAACCCTTTCAACTATATCCTTATCAATACAAGCACCGTGTTTTATTCCATACCTCTGTAAACCAATCCTCTCGGCACAGGTATAAATATTAATGCCATTCTCTTTGGCGATAAAGGAGAATTTTTCCGCAATGGTAAAAATATTATTCTCGGTCATAAGGTATGCCGGGTTTCTTCCCATCCTTGACATCACATTTTTATAGCTGTCCACAAAGCTGATGACACATCGGTCGGTGCTGTTTCTCAGGCGGTTCGCCATGTAGGAAAACCGCTCTATATGATAGTCTATCGTGTGTTTTTCATCGATAATTATCGGGTCATAGCGCCACACCATTCGATGTTTGCCGAGTTTTTCTGCAAGTTTTTCGAAGGTGTCAAGCAACAGCTCCTTTTCCGGCAGGTTGCGCTCCGTCTCTTTACCGTACGGGGTGAGTGTGAACTCAAAGTAGTAGCTATACCCCATCTGATCAATCACCGGTAGATATTTCAAAAAAGGGATAGGATTTTTAGTCCAAAAGACTATAATATCGACATCGCTCGGTGTGAGGTATGCTTTGGAGTAGCGGTTATTGTTGTATGGGTTTTGTATCAGTACATACCCCTCTTTCAGGCGGTTTACAAACCACTCGCCATAAAAAGACGGGATGTCGGTCCGTCTTGTTGCACTTATAATCATGGTGCCGTCTTCCTCATTTTTCTTTATCGCGCCGCCCTTAGCCTATCTGACGTTGTGCCCTGCCGCACCTCACAGTCCAATGGATATCGCGAGCAACATGGTCGCGGAATAATATAAAAACAGGTTTATCATAGGGAGAATGAACACCTTTTTTGATCGAAACAGCTCAAAAAGCAGTATGATATCAGATGCGGTAAACAGGATTGCTCCGATCAACACCGCCAGGGTAAATGGAGTTGCACCGAAAAAGGTCAAGAGGGATATCGCCTTCGACAGCAACAATCCTAAAAAAAGAGCGTACGTTAAAACAAGCGGTCGTTTCCCCTTGACATTCATGCCGGGCAAACTCGACAGTGAGTAGATGCCGACGGTGATAAGCAGTATAATCAAAACATCTACCAAGGACAGCGGCACCAACGCACATAGCGCAAAAAAGAACATCCCGTGCGCGCCCATAAAGAAACCGGCGCCGAGCAAAAACCATTTTGAATCCGCGCCGTTCTTTTTGACGCTTAAAAACACATCACCGAGAAAGCAAAACAACATACCCAAACACATTAAAACGATATATACCGAATTTCGACTCCCTTGAAAATGAAGCAGACTGTAGCCGGTCATAATCAAAAAAACAAAGCTGGTCAACCCCTTAAAAAAAAGGTGATGTTTTTTAAACCTTCGCCCATACTCCGAGCCGATTAACAACGACCACGAAACGACGTATAACGATAGAATTATCGCCATAAATCCCCCTTATATAAACTCCTTTTTCAGCGTCTCGAGTTCCGCCTTGTCACCCTTTTCAATTGTTTCTCTGATCTGCTTTTGTTTCTTCATATCAATTTTATATCGCAGAGATATTGCAACGCCGGTTGTCATTAAGACGAGTGGCGCAAAACACATTATCGCACGGATTGCGGTCTGAGCAGACTCCGGCTGTGACACCACCTTAGCCGCCCCTGCAACCTGCTCCTGAAAGCCGAAAACTCCGAGTGCCGCCATCACTATCGACAACCCGACCGCCTGTGCAATCTTGTTGAGGAAGTTGACAAAACCACTCATCGCGCCCTCGCTTCGCTCACCGGTCACAACCTGTGAAGTGTCCACAACGTCACCAAACATAGTATGTGGCACAAGTCCCGGGCCGCTGATGCCAAAGCCTATAATGATTGCTGCGACTACTATTGCTATGTCCGGAACTCCCGGTTGCAAGCTGAACAACACTATGGCGGCTACTATCCATATGAACGCACCAAAACGGTAGGCAAACGCCTTATTCTTTTTGCCGATAAGCCATAGGTAAAACGGCAGGGCAACTATCTGAGTGGCAAACATACTCGCGGCACCTATCAACCCGAGCATGGACGAGCCACCCGACGCCGTAATGTCTCGATTGATATAAAAATCGATATAGAAGAAAAAAAGTGAGCTCATAATCGCCATGGTCATCTGGAGTGTCAAGATCATCCCGAGATACTGCAGGAAAGGTTTCACCTTCAAAAATCTTGTGAACTCGTCAAAGCGAAACGATCTCTTTATCGGCGGGGTAACAATCTGCTCACGGGTAAAAAGTCCGGTTATCAACACCGACAGTCCAAATATCACGCCGAAAACGAGGCTCATGACCATATATCCCTCATTGCCGTCGAATGCACCCACAATCATGCCGGGGACCGCTACACATAGTATGGAAGAAAATATGCTGAAGCCGAGCCGCAACGAGTTCGCCGAAGCCCTTTCTTTATAGTCAAATGCAAGTTCAGAGGAAAGGGAGCCGTAGGGTATCATAACCATGGTCTGAACGGTGCTGAAAAAGATATAGGAGAATAGCACACACAGCACCCGAACGATCTCACTCCCCATAGAAAAGGGATAGAACATCAAGAACATCGCCAATACCACGAGAGGTGCGGCGACGACAAGATACACCCTACGTTTGCCGAATTTCTTGTTATTTGTCGCATCGGATATTCGTCCCATGAGTGGATCACTCACCGCATCCCATACCCTTGCGATAAACATGATAAGGCTTATCCAAAACGGCGATAATCCCACCGCGAGTGCCAAAAAACCGGGATAAAGAAAATTGACAATGTTGAACGAGCCGCCCCCGAAAAGATCAGCGGTTGCAAAAGCCAATCGGTTTTTAAGACTCAATCTATTATTATCCATAATAATAACCACCCCTTCTGTATTATCTTTGTTTTCATTATAGCATTATTTTTAAGATGTTGCAAACAAAATTA
Source organism: uncultured Oscillospiraceae bacterium (assembly GCA_964371365.1). GTDB lineage: Bacteria > Bacillota > Clostridia > Oscillospirales > Ruminococcaceae > CAYJBH01. The sequence goes on along the minus strand of CAYJMO010000043.1, from coordinate 12,174 downwards.
TCTTGACTATCGTTAATGTTTAGGTTAAAATTAATATAAATTAATGATTGTGCGAGGTTTTTTGTCGATGCGGTTTGATGATGCGGCAATCGACAAGGACTTTATCGCTCTGCGAGCTAAGGAGTGAATAATATCACATAAAGGGACATATTAATGAGTAAACGCATTGAGATCGCCTCTAAACTTCGCAACTGTCACGAACGACATTATAACTGTGCTCAGAGTGTTTTGATGGCATTTTGCGACGATACCGCAGTTGATGCCGAAACAGCTGCCGCGCTCGCTGCACACTTTGGAGGTGGTATGCGAGTGGGTTCTGTTTGTGGTGCAATCAGCGGTGCACTGATGGCGCTCGGACTGCTAAATGCAGATAAAGAAAAGGCGATGCAGTTCATTGCCGACTTTGAAATGACAAACGGCAACCTTAACTGTGCGGCTTTACTTGAAAAGGTGAGTGATGATCTACCACAAAAAAAACTTTGTGACCGGTTAATAATATATTCGGTGAACTGCGTTGAAAATCTGACCCAATTAAACTGAAGAAGAGGTGTGAAATGAAAACCAAGCAAAAAAAACATACAAAAATTGGCAAATTAATTAACGGTGAGCTTCGAAAGCATCGCAGTTCTTACATCGTCTTTTCAATACTGCGTATTATCGTTCTCGTCATTATGGTACGTCAATTCTTCCTCGGCAACTATCAAAGCGTATTTTTCTGCCTATTGACGTTGTTTTTGTTCTACATACCGAGTTGGATTCAGGTCAATACCAACATTGAACTCCCACCTGCCCTTGAGATAACGATATTTGTTTTTATCTTTGCGGCGGAGATATTGGGTGAGATAAGTGCATTTTACGTCCGTGTGCCGGGTTGGGACACAATGCTCCATACTGCAAATGGCTTTTTGGCAGCTGCGGTCGGTTTTTCCATGGTGGTTATTCTCAACAGTAATAAACGACTGACCTTCGAACTGTCTCCCTTTTTTATGGCTCTGACCGCCTTTTGCTTTTCCATGACGGTCGCGGTGGTTTGGGAGTTTTTCGAGTTTGGCATGGACTATTTTTTCATGACCGACATGCAAAAGGATACCGTTATACACGCAATAAACACCGTCACTCTTGATGAAACAATGACCAACACCGTCGTATCCATCACCGATATAAACGAGGTGCTTATCAACGGCGAGTCACTTGGGGTAGGCGGCTACCTTGACATAGGTCTTTATGACACCATGAAGGACATGCTCGTCAACTTTGTCGGTGCGATATCATTCTCATTTTTTGGCTACCTATATTCAAAGTCAAAAGGATACAAACATGCACTTGCACAAAACTTTGTGCCGACAACAAAATAAATTTCTTTACATTCCGAACAAAAACCCTTATAATAGATATATTATGCATATTAATTATAAGGGTTTTTTATTTTGCAAAAAGACAACAACTTTCTCGCAACCGAGCCGGTAGGTCGCCTGCTCTTTCGCATGGCGATACCTACCGTGACCGCACAGCTTATAAACATGCTTTACAACCTTGTCGACCGCATGTATATCGGGCGTATAGAGGATGTCGGAGCACTTGCACTCACCGGTGTCGGTGTCTGTCTGCCCATCATAATGGCCGTGTCGGCGTTCGCCTCTCTTCTCGGGTTTGGCGGCGCACCTCGTGCCTCTATCTCCCTCGGCTCGGGGGATAAAAAAAACGCCGAGAAGATACTCGGCAACTGTTTTGCGGGACTTATCGGAATATCACTTTTACTTACAATAATCCTCGTCATATTTGGTGACAATCTGTTGCTTTTATTCGGTGCAAGCGATGATACCATCGGGTTTGCCTCCGGTTATCTTAGCATCTACTCGCTCGGCACGATATTTGTACAGCTCGCGCTCGGGCTCAACCCCTTTATTACGGCGCAAGGATTCACCAAGGTCAGCATGACCTCCGTACTTATCGGCGCGATACTTAACATCATACTTGACCCTATATTTATCTTTGGATTCAACATGGGTGTCAGCGGTGCGGCACTCGCCACGGTCATATCGCAGGGTGTGTCCGCTACATTTATCGTGCTCTTTCTGTTAAGTCAAAACTCAACCATCAAGATAAAACTTCGTTATATGCGCATCAGCCCGTCTGTTATTCTGCCATGTATGGCTCTCGGCTTTTCCCCCTTTGTAATGCAGATAACCGAGAGTGTCACCATAATCAGCTTCAACTCCTCACTGCTCCGATATGGTGGTGATATTGCGGTTGGCACCATGACCATCTGCTCGTCGGCAATGCAACTGGTTTTACTACCGTTACAGGGTATCGCACAGGGTGCACAACCAATCACCGGATATAATTTAGGCGCGGGCAACACCGACCGTGTACGCAGTGTGTTCAAAATCTTATTGCTCTTCAGCAGTGTTTTTGCGGTTGCTGTCTGGGCACTTATGATGTTATTCCCTCAAATTTTCGCGATGATTTTCACCGGTGATGCCGAGCTGATAGAGTACAGCGCCAACTATATAAGGGTATATATGTCCGGCATGTTCATCTTCGGCGTTCAGCTGTCCTGTCAGATGACCTTTGTTGCGCTCGGTCGTGCAAAAGAATCAGCCCTCGCCGCCTCGGTGCGAAAGATATTCCTTTTGATACCACTGATATTTATACTGCCGAACTTTTTTGACGACAAGGTGCTCGGTGTCTTTAGTGCAGAACCGATTGCCGACATCCTTGCCGCCTGTTTCACCGCAACTCTGTTCAGTATTCAGTTTAAAAAGGCACTCGCAAAAAAACTATAATCTTAGCAACCTCGTCGCATTTTTATAAAAGATCAACTCCTGTTGCTCGGTTGAAAGTCCACTGTTTAAAACCGCCTCTTTCATAAACAAAGGACTCCCCCACGGGCTGTCGCTGGCAAAGAGTATTTTATCCGCACCGTGGGCATTTACGATGTCCACAAACTGCTCTTTCGGCATTTTACCGAGACTTTGGGAACAGTCAAAATATATATCGGTGCCACATAGTAACTGTTGCACCTCATCCCACATCAAAAGACCACCCAGATGAGCCGCCACCATTACGCCGCCGCCAAGCACACGCATAACCTCGGCGAACATTGCCGGTGTGCCGCGAAATGGCGCGGTGTAGGCGATGTCCTCCCCTGCATGTTGTATAATTATAAGGTCCTTTTCAAAAGCATAGTCATATATCTTGAGCATATCCGGTGCATCGACGATGAAATCCTGATACTCCGGATGTAGCTTTATGCCCTTTAGCCCGAGCGATACCACAAGGTCGATATCCCTTTTGTAGTCGTCGGTATGCGGATTGATGCTACCGAAGGCAACTACTCGATCGTGGTGTATGTCCGCCGCCCAACGGTTGAGCCGCTCGGTCTGAGTCGGTTTTGTCGCAATCGGAACAACCAACGAACGGTCGACACCGCACCTGTCCATGCTCTGTATCAATCCGTTTAACGTGCCGTCCGTTTCGGGTTTAACGTTTTCCGGGAACTTTTGAGCAAGTCCCGACACCGCACGCTCGGCAAGCGCGTCGGGGAAAATATGGGTATGAAAATCGAATATCATTGTGTCTCCTAATTAATCAAGTAGGTCAATCGGCTGTGGCTCCTCCTTACCTCGGCGGAGCTTTTTAAACGTTTCCGGCTTTATAAAAAGCTGTGCTACAATAAATAGCTTGTCTTTAAACTTAAGGTTGCCGGCGTATGCCTGGTGTAAGGTCATCTGAAATCGTCGCTCGTTGTAAAAATTTATGATACTGTTCATTCGATGTTCTGCACCGTGAAATGTCCTTAACGTCTTAGAGCTTGACATATGTGAAAATCTATTTAATAGTTCCCCTCGATATGCCATCTGCAAAAATGCATGTGAAGCAGTTGTCGCGATCCCTGTCATATATCCGGCTGATTGTGCGGCTATAGGCAGAATATACTCCGATGCCGGTTGCAGCCCATCGCATAACTCATCATCAAAAACAAAGCCTTTTAGTTTTTCGAGTATTTTACTGTCAGCAAAAAACATATTACCTCGCACAGCAAGCGAAATATCTCTTTCACACAAAGGGAAATTCATGTTTTGCTCTATCAACCTTTTTTCAACTGTATTTTTCACATCGCTCCAGTTGGTACCACCGAAAAACACCTCTTGATGATAATTTTGAGGGGGCACAAGCAAACCGAACTGTGGATTTTTGTTTAATATATCGACACACCCCTCGGGTTCAAGACACTCCACAGCGCTCAGCAGTGTAGTGGCGTCCTCAAACTCTTTTAATAAAAGTGGGATATTGTCATTTAGGTATAAAAGGAAGTCATAACTTTCTAAACTGTCGAGCATTTCACCGCAGATATAGTTCAAACCATCTGTCGAAATTGTGGTTGTTTCTACTCCTGAAATTGACGTTTCAGGGTCGGACGATAGACAAAACACATCATAGCTTTCGCTGTATTTTATTATTGTTTCTAATAAAAAATCGTTTAACTTTCCGCTCGATATCCATATGACAACTGCAACCTTTGATTTTGTTGTATTTTTTATCCCCCCACTATCGAATACCGGTGCAATTGCCGTAGTTATACTGTATATATCGCAGGTGCGCAATAGATTTTGAGCTATCAATTCAAAAGGATATACTGTTTTGTTTTTAATATATTTATAGATAGAATTTGTAGCAGACCCTTGAACACTTGAGAGGTAGTCAACATTATCTGTCAAAAAACTCTTTCGCTTAACAAACGGACAGCCCATTTCCAGCACCAACTCCGGCATACCCATCAGGTGGTAGTCGTTAATGCTCTCATATTTAGTGGTATCAATGTAGCTGTCCCATCTGTAGCCGAGAGAGGCAAAATACTGCGTGAATTTCACCTCGTGGGTGTCCACCGCACTCCAGTAGCCATCGATGTCGGCGAGGTTTTGCCAATACTCTTTGAAACGCCCATCCTGCAACATCTCACCTCTCACCGCAAAGAAAAAACTCTGCAGGTGTGGTGGGAACGGTTTGTTATCCCAGGTGGACGCCATCCCACCCTTATGACGTGTCAACCCCCAAAAGTCGACATCACGCCCTGCCATGTCACAAAACATGTTTTCCATTGAAAAAAGCGGCCCATAGATGCTTTGGTTGAAAAAGAGCACCTCATCAAACCGTTCAATATCTTTTACCGAGAGAAAACCGACCTTGTAGGCGGTAATGTCATACCCCTCGTTTTCACGCTTGATTATCACGTCACAGAAAGGCGCGAGTTTTTCCTCCTCATCCGGCAGTAAAAATCCGTTGACCACGAGATGTTGCTCGGTACAATAGCACCTCATCTCACGCAAAAGGTAGACAACATAGTCATCCACCACGCCGTCCGGATCGAAGTATGCAAATATATTGAGCCGTTTTGCACCGTCTGTCAGTTTCATATCGTTCCTTTATAAATATCCATCTCGCACAGCGCTCTCTCGGCGAGCAGTTCATATCGTTTTCGTTTATCCCTCTCACGATAGTCGAGGGGAGGGATTATCCCCATCGCCGCGCCCTGTGGTTGAAAATCTTTATTCTCGGTCATTATATATCGCATCAATCCGCCACACATTGTCTTTGCAGGAGGCATCTCCAACTCCTCCCCCTTTAGTCTTGCTAAGATGAAACGAGCCGCAAGCAGTCCGTTTGTTATACTCTCGCTGTATCCCTCAAAACCGGTAAGTCCACCGGCAACAAATACATCGGGGTGATCTTTGAGCGACAGGTCGGGGGCGAGCACCCTCGGGCTGTCGATAAAGCTGTTGCGATGCATAACTCCATATCGTACATATTCGGCATTCCTTAAAGCCGGTATCATACCGAAAACTCGTCTTTGCTCCGAAAACTTAAGGTTAGTCTGAAAACCAACAAGGTTTAAAAGACGACCGTCGACATCCTCTTTACGAAGTTGCAGGTTGGCGAAAGGGCGTCTACCGGTTGCCGGGTCACACAGTCCCACCGGTTTCAGCGGTCCAAATCGCATACTATCCACCCCTCGTGAGGCGAGAATCTCCACCGGCATGCACCCCTCATATACACGATCAAAATCATGTAACGGCGCTCGCTCTGCCGAAAGAAGAGCCTCTGCAAAACTATAATACTGCTCTTTATCCATCGGGCAGTTGATATAGTCATCCCCGCCCCTGCCGTAGCGTGAGGCGGCAAAGCAGTGTTCCATCACAAGACTGTCGGCACTTACTATCGGCGCGGCGGCATCGTGGTAGGACAAAAACCCACCGACCAACTCGCTTAAAACCTCTGAGAAAGGGGGTTCCGTCATGGGACCTGTCGCGATAAGACAGATACCATCCGGCAGACGGTCGACCACCCGACTTTCAAGCGTGATTAACGGCTGCCGTTCTATCTCCCTTGCCACCTCGTCGGAGAAAAGGTGCCTCTCCACCGCGAGTGCACCACCTGCGGGCACTTCACACCGCTGGGCTATATGGAAAAGTGTGCCACCGAGCACCTTTGCCTCCTCCTTTAAAAGCCCCGATGCGGAACCGGTCCGCTTTGCACCGAGTGAGTTGGAGCAGACTAATTCCGCCACCCCTTCGGCACTGTGCGCCGGTGATTTTCTGATTGGTTTTTGCTCCAACAGTGTTATACTCACCCCATTTTTCGCAAGATAGAGTGCCGCTTCACAGCCGGCGAGGCCTGCGCCGATTATGGTCACTTTCATAGCTCTATCGTTCCGGTCGAGCCAAATCCACCGGCCCCACGCTCGGTAGTGGAAAGTTCGTCACTCTCGATGAAAACAGGTTGAGAAAAAGGTGTTATCATAAGCTGTGCTATGCGCATGGCATGTTCTATTAATATCGACTCGTCGGAGTTGTTGACCATAGCTACCTTGAGTTCCCCTCTGTAGTCACTGTCGATGACACCGACACCGTTGGAAAGACAGACTCCTTTAAGCGAAAGACCACTGCGGACAAATAAAAGCCCGACATAACCATACGGTATCGCGAGCGACAATCCGGTCGGCAGTAGGGTAATCTCCCCTTGCAGTAGCAAAAGTCCGCCCGGGCAGTCGGCGCAGATGTCCACCGCCGCCGAGCCGGGGGTTGCATATTTCGGGAGGGTTGCCGTATCGGTGAGTTTTTTTATTAGTACTTCGTTCATATAGTATCCTTTTGAGGGTTGCCGCGGTGAAGCATCTTCATCACGGTATCTAAAAGCGCCCCTACGTTAAGTGCAACCACCGCCACTAACAACATACTGCATATGACATAGTAGTAATCCACTTCAAATATCATCACAACACACATTCCGGACAGCAGGAGGATATTGATAATGATCTTTAAAACGTTAAAGTTAATCTTAATATATTTTCTACTGTTTACAGCACGAATTATAAAAACGAGCAGATAGCTTGCTACCGTCGCGAGTGCCGCACCGGACACCCCTAAAATCGGAATCAACAGGAAGTTGAGCAACAGATTTGCCCCTGCACCTATCATCATGGTGATAAAGGTCACAATACTGCGTTTTTTAACCATATAAACACTGCCGAGGAAGGACACAAAGCAGGAAAAGATGGTCGCCATGATAAGGGTCGGGATGTACTGCCAGGCGAGGAAATATCGCTCGTCCACTATTATGGACATGATAAATCGACAGCTGATAATCAAAAAACCGGCCGCAACAAAACAGACGCCCTGAAGTGCAAGAAATATTTCGGAGAAAAATTTTTGACGCTTTATCGGGTTATCCTCACTGACCGACGAGAGTTGCCATGCCTCGATAAAGATGGTGGAGGCTATGCTGACGATGGAGGGGATCCTGTAAGCTGTCGCATATAATCCGTTCTCCGCCTCGCCTATCATGTAGGTGATAAAGAATCTGTCCGACACGTTGGTTATCCACCAGAACATCTGGGTCGGTATTAACGGCAATGCATAGAGCAACATTGCACGGGCGACACTTTTTTTAATGCTTTTAAGGCGAAAAAATCTGCCGAGCCCCGCCACAGTGAACAGAAAAAGGCAGGATAGCGAGTCCGCAACGATGATAGCGAGCAGATATCCCACGACATCAAGCTGTAACCATACCAAAAAGACGAGATTAAAGATAATTGTGTAGATAGTGGATAAAAGCCCGTCAAGGGCATAAAGTCGGATATAGTGTTGTGTCCTCACAAACTGGGAAAAAAGGGAGCGGGTCAACGCGGTGATAAGAAAGAGCAACAATAGCGGCGCATAGCTCCCCACGTGATCGAGAAAGGAGAGTAGCGGCACGGTGCAGGCAAAGACGGCAAGACCGATGCCGAGCACCACCGCAGCGGTTGTAAAGACCGTCTGTCGCGAGTATCCTTTATCCAGACCAAACCGCACCACCGCATGCATTATCCCCACCGACACGACCGGCAACAAAAGGTTTGCAGTCTGCAGTAGCATATCGGCGCGACCAAACGACTCCGGCGAGAGGACATAGGTATAAAGTGGCAACAACAAAAAAACCAGTAGCTTGGAGCTAAAGGTGCTTATCGCAAGCAGTATTGTGTTTATCGCAAGTTTGCGATATCGGTTGCCCATCTCACCTCTTTCTCGGTTATAATGCAGTCCGGAATGCAGTCGTGAGCATCATGGGGCAAGCTCTCAAACACAAACCGTTCATAGCAAAGACATATCGTTCTACGGTCGATATCACCTAAAAATCTGTCGTAGTAGCCTGCGCCGTGACCAAGGCGCACACCGTGGCGGTCGGTCGCAACGCAGGGCATTATTACAACATCCATCTCCTCTTTTAGCATAACAGGGCTTGTCTCGGGCGGCTCCGGTATGCCGTATGCGCCGGGCGACAGTTCACAAAGTGACTTAATTTCACGCGCCGACATAACACCTTTTTGCTCCCGATCACATCGTGGGAGTGCAACGCGGACACCTTTTTTTAACAGGTTTTCTATCAAGGACAGCGTTGACGGCTCTCGTTCACCCGAGGCATAGCACATCACACACTTTGCACCGCTGAGCAACGGCAGTAACAGCTCGATTATCGCACCGTCTGCAAAGAGGCGATAGGCATCGTCCAACATGATATCCCTCGCCTCCCTGCGGCACAGTTGTTTGTCAGACATTATCCGAGGCGGTTGAGAACATCACGATATCCTTCAAGCACGTCGCCGAGATCGCGGCGAAAGCGGTCTTTATCCAACTTTTCACCTGTTTTAATATCCCAAAAACGGCAGGAGTCGGGGGATATCTCGTCACAGAGCAGTATCTCACCGTCAAAACGACCGAACTCCAACTTGAAGTCAACAAGGCGTATACCGACCTTTGCAAACATCTCGCCCATAATCTCGTTGACCTTGAGTGCATCGGACGCCATCTGCTCAAGTTCCTTCTCAGTGGCAAGTCCTATTGCGGTGATTTGGCTGTTGTTTATCATCGGGTCGCCGTATTCATCACTCTTAAAGCTAAACTCGACGATGATGTTTTTCAGCTCGGTGCCCTCCGGTGTGCCGAAACGACGGGAAAAACTGCCGGCGGCGACATTACGAATTATAACCTCCACCATGACAACTTCAACCTTTTTGACAAGAAAGTCGGTGTCACTGATACGGCGGATACGGTGGGTTTTTATACCTGCTTTTTCGAGACGATCAAAGATTATCTCACTTATCTCGGCGTTGAGCAGACCTTTGCCCTCTAACTCCGCCTTCTTCTCGCCGTTAAAGGCTGTCGCGGTGTCTTTATAGCGGATAACTACACTTTTGTCGTCCTCACCGGTAAGTATTATTTTGGATTTGCCCTCATAAATTTTTTCTCTCATCAGCTTTTTCCTTTCCTTATTGTGTTAGCTCCTCTTTTAGAGCCTTAATGCGTTTATCGTTAGGCATAAGTGTCGACAGTTGATTTACTATCATCATCGCCTCATTCTTTTTGCCGTCCGCCGCAAGCTCCCTCGCCTTGGCAATAAGCGTCCCGGCAAGTGCCTCAAACTCGCTCTGCTCCTCGGTGGAAAGATTGCCGACCCTCTCCTGTTTGAGTATGTCGTGCATATAGTATTCTATGCTGCTGACGAACTCACCTTGAAGTTTAAGCGCTCTTTTCAGCCCGCGCACCGCCTCGATATATTCGCTGTTTTGAAGCGACAATTTCACCTCGTTCATGCAATGTGCAAAACGGTACTTTGCCGGCAACATCTCCATATTTTCCGGTCGGAACATTGACGGGGTGTACATTAATCTCATTATCTCGTACAGAGCCTCGGCGTACTGGGTGAACAAGAAGTGCAGTTCCTCCGGCTCAAGCATCTGTGTGCGATTAGCGACGAGGCAGAGTGACGAGAAGACATGCAGTCCGCGCAGGTCGTCGGGGCGGGAGTTTTTACGTA
>CAYJMO010000043.1:0-1757 GCA_964371365.1 uncultured Oscillospiraceae bacterium | reverse complement strand
CTTTGAGGTAACCTCGGCACAGGAGTCTAGTGCTATGATATTGGGGAGTTCCTTGTCTATCTCATCATAACCCACACCGTTTTTGAGCATTATCATCAACAGGTCGGGGGAGATTACGCTCCTTTTTGAAAGCTCGCTTTTATAGAGTAGGCGATAGTTTTTCTTGCCTGCGAGCACAAACTGCATCTCGATAAACGGTGTCTCGTTCCCGGCGAACTCGACCGTAAACTGCCGCACTATCTCGTCGCGCACCTCTGGATCGTTGGTCATGGAACTGATGCGTTTCTCCAAAAAATCCAAAAGTGAAGTTTTGTCCATCAACTGGCGATAGAGTTTGGGTAGCTGTGCATATTCCTTCGCCTCATTACAGTAGTTGAGGAAGGCGGCAAAGCCGGGGGCATTTCCGTTTGATATGATGGTCTGTGACAGATCGGCAAGTTCCGGCAGACGTTTAATATCGGTGTCATCCCCATTCTTGTATCGGCAGTAGGCAAGTGTTACAACACCCTCCAACTTGAACTGCGGAGATAGGCGCGTCTGTGGATTAAAGGCAAAATCAGGGGTTGCAATAGCATTATTTTCAAACTTGTTGTACGCCTGCACGAATTTGTCCAACACCTCTATGGCAATGTCATATTCACGGTGATAATAGGCGGTCATTCCGACGGAATAGCTACAGTCGATATCGCTGAAAACCAAACTGTCGTGAGTTTCCATAAACTCAAAATAAACTTTTTTCGCCTCCTGATATTTACCGTACTTTATGTAGTTGGTAATCCTGTTGGTAAGAAATGCATAGTGGCTGTCGTGATTCTTTGATGCCTCGACACCGCGCTCGATAATCTCCAGCTGATACTCATACTTTTCGTCATCTTTATTAAACTCTCGAATATAGTGCAAAAGAAAGTGGGTATTGTTCGGATCTTTTTCCAGAGATTTTTCCAGCAGTTCGGTGTTGCGCTGTTCCTTGCGCTTTGTTTCCGCTTTGGTCAGCTCGTCGGAATAGCCGTAGTGCAGACAGTTGACATTTTGAAGATATATCGCCTGTGAACCCGGTCTTATGGCTATGTTCTCATGTATAGGGTGCTCGAACTTGATACCCTCATACATGCGGTGAAGTCGGAATAAAGTCGCGTTGACGTACTCATTTTTTTCACGTCTAATTACGTTTTGAACATTATAGGCTCCAAGGCTCACCTTGGATGGCTGATGAGAGGTAACTAACTCGACAATGCCCTCGGTGCTCTCAAATATTTCATCCGCATCCACAAACATATACCACTCACCGACAGCACGACGAAGTGTCTCGTTACGTGCGGCGGAAAAGTCCCCTGTCCACTCAAAGAAATAGACCTTGTCGGTAAACTCCTTTGCAATCTCCACCGTGTCGTCGGTTGATCCTGTGTCGACTATGATAAGCTCGCCGTTAGTTTTTTTCAACAGGTCAACCATCGCACTGAGGCAACGGCGAAGATAGCGCGTCTCGTTTTTGACAATCATGCCTATCGAGAGGTAGACGGTGTCGTCCAGCGCCCCTTTAGATATCTTGTTTTTTATATTGGCTTTCATGTTATTCGAACATCCTTTCAGTTCAGATAAACCTATATCTTTATTCTACCAAATTTTAATAAAAAACGCAATAGCTTTTAAAGGCAAATAAATAAAGCCTACTGAATAACAAGTTATTCAGCATAAACGCTATGCGTTTGTTTTGAAATTCGCTCTGCGAGCGGATTTCAAGGCTTTTCTTGATGCTA
>CAYJMO010000042.1:15640-18677 GCA_964371365.1 uncultured Oscillospiraceae bacterium | reverse complement strand
CAGTGTGGGCAGATATTTTGGTCAACCTCGACCATACAGGACATACAACGATGCAATTTGTTTCTCCTCGATTATGTTTTTGTGATATCGATAACAGCCGTCCTTTAAACATAATTTATAGTTAATAAACCCGACATGGTTTTCACTGTCTTTTATAGTGTAATCTCGCCCAGTCTATTTGCAAAACTTTTGAGCTGATCGTCGCTGTAGAAATTGACCTCTATTCTACCCTTGCCGTTCTTGTAATTTATCTTGACTTCGGTGCCGAGCACCTCCTGCAACGCAATCTCCACCTCGGTGGCGATGGTTGGACGCAGTTTAAGTTTTTGTTGAGATCCACCCGGCTTATTGATCAATTTTTTACAGAGTGCCTCGGTCTGACGGACGTTTAAATCCTCCTCTACAATCGAGCGCGCTATGTCCACCTGCATGTCCGGATCATCGAGAGACAGAAGAGCCTTGCCGTGACCGGTAGTAATTTGGGAGAGGCGTAACATCTCCACCACGTCGGACGGCAAAGATAAAAGTCGCATGGCATTTGCTATAACAGGACGGCTCTTGCCAACGCGTGCCGCCGCCTGCTCCTGCGTAAGACCAAAACTGTCGATAAGGCGGACAAATCCTTCCGCCTCTTCAATGGCGTTAAGGTCGGTACGCTGAAGATTTTCAACAAGGGCAATCTCCATCGCCATCTGCTCGCTCGCCTCCAACACTATCGCCGGCACCTCTTTTAAACCTGCCTGCATAGCGGCACGCCAACGACGTTCACCGGCGATTATTCTATAACCGTCAATGCCGATCGGACGCACTATAATAGGTTGCAACAGTCCATGTTGCTCGATACTCTCGGCAAGTTCGGCGAGCGCTTTTTCATCGAAATATTTGCGCGGTTGCCCCTTTTCCGGCTCAATGCTGTTAATCTTTAGCGTCTCCTTGACACCTGTCTTTTCCTGCCTTACGTCCTGAAACAGAGAGTCAAGCCCCTTTCCAAGACCTCCTTTTTTTGCCATGCTGTCGTATGTTCCTTTCTTTAGACTTTTTTATTGTTGGACAAAAATTCGTCGGTAAACTCCATATATGCGGCGCATCCCTTTGATGCCGCGTCGTAGGATTGAATAGGTTGTCCGTAGCTCGGCGCCTCCGAAAGACGAACGTTGCGAGGAATAGCGGTCTTATAAACTTTGGTTTTAAAGAATTTTTTAAGTTCCTGCGCAACCTGCAATGTCAAATTAAGTCGACCATCGTACATGGTCATCAGCACCCCTTCTATATCGAGATGGGGATTATACATGGACTTGACCTTTCTCACGCTCGCCATCAACTCAGTGAGCCCTTCCAGTGCGAGGAATTCACACTGCATCGGAATTATCAGAGTGTCGGCGGCGCATAGTCCGTTGAGGGTCAAAAGGTCGAGCGAGGGGGGGCAGTCTATGAGTATGAAGTCATACTTCTCACGTACCCTCATCAGTGCAAGTCGCAGACGAGATTCTCTTGAATCAAGACTGACCAGCTCGATGCCTGCACCGGAGAGCTCAATGTTCGCCGGTATCAAATCCATTTTGTAGGCGGTGGAGACGATGGATTTTTCGATGGTGGTAGGGTCGATGAGACAGCTGTAGGTGCCGTTTTTTATGTCCGCCTTTCGCACACCCACGCCGCCGGTAGTGTTGCCCTGTGGGTCAAGATCGACAAGCAGAACCTTCTTGCCCTTGACACCGAGACCACACCCGAGGTTGACCGCCGTCGTCGTCTTGCCGACACCGCCCTTTTGATTTGTTATAGTGATTATTTTACCCATCGTAATCCTTAATGTTAATTATTGTTTTAATCGGTCTCGACGTTGAGCACAGTGCCCGAAATTCGGTCAAAGGAGACCTCTATATAACCATCTGCACTCTCCCATCGGAAAGTCTTAATCTCGATACCGTCATGCTCTGTCCTTGTCGACATTTCGGTTCCTTCTATCCCGTCAAAATAGCGATCAACTACCTCGGCATAGTCCAAATTCTCAAGATTGTCATCCGCCATAAGGCTCGCGTATGCCGCATCTAAAAAGCCGTCGTCCTGCCCTGTTCCGGAGGTGTCGTATAGCGACATACCCTCTACCGGCCAGAGCTCGAGATAGACATCGAAACTGTCCTCGCCGTCGTCAAAGTGGTAGGTGGATTGAAAGCGTAACAGACCGTCGGAGAACTCTATTATTAGGTCATCTTCGTCCTCTTCATACAACTGCACACCATAAAAAGTCCAGGAGTGTTCATTGTCACCGACGTTTGGATAAAGGGTATTGCCCACCAGATCGACGTACATAGATATGTTCACGACGGTGTCCTCGGCGTCTCTATCCGGCTCACTGTACAACTCGAAATAGACGTTGTGGCTATCCTCGAGGATGTGTGCATAGGTTTCATAGGTACCCTCAATATCCTCAGTTATGCCCTGATGGTTGGATATCTCAAAGTAGCCTGCCCAGTAGCTGTCGACCACGAGTATTCCCTCGGCTATCTCGGGAGGGTTGACGGGGTCAATTCCGTCCGTACCGCCACCTATATTGCCGCCGTCCACCGTGCCGCCGTCTGCACCGTCGTCCGTGTCGCCATTTGAATCTATATCGGTATCCGAACCTGAGTCGGGATAGCTCATGCCATCTTTATTGAAGATAAGGTTAATTCCGGAATCAAGCACGTTTTCCAGTGTTAAAACGTTGTTTTCCAGTCGTCCGCTTGCCTCGATGCCACTGCCGCTTATGTTAATTTCAACCGATGAACCGTCGGCATAGCTCCAGTCGCCGGTGCCGTTCTCGTCGTTGATGTTCATCTCAAAGGTACCGTCAGAATTCAGGGTCAATGCGACCCCACCGGGGAAAACGGTGACAACGTCCAACTGTAGGCCATCCATGTCGGCACTTGTCGCCTCCCATGAACCGACCGCAGGATCATCAAACTCTACCTCGCTGCTAATTATGTCCTCGGTAGCTAAACCGAATACCAAAAGACCCACAAAGGACAGCACTATCAAACCTACAACCACCTATATC
>CAYJMO010000042.1:0-15630 GCA_964371365.1 uncultured Oscillospiraceae bacterium | reverse complement strand
TACGCCAATCGGTTGCTGTGCGCCAATCGGTTGTGGTGTGCCTATCGGTTGCTGTGCGCCTATCGGTTGCTGTGCGCCTATCGGTTGGGGTGCGCCTATCGGTTGCTGTGCGCCAATCGGTTGGGGTGCATTCATTGGTTGTGGTGCACCTATCGGTTGCGGTGTGCTAACCGGTTGTGGTGCACCCATCGGTTGCGGCGTATAGGCTGGCTGAACCGGTTGTTCCGGAATTGGTACTGCCGTCGGTGTCGGGGCGACCATCGGTGTCGGTGTGACAGTCGGTGTCGGGGCTACTGCCGGTGTCGGTGTGACAGTCGGTGTCGGCGTGGGCGTAGGCTGTGCCGTCTCAACAGTGGCGGGTTGATGCAGTTTAGTTCCGCAGTTGTCGCAGAAATTAGTATTATCTTCGCACTTGAAACCACAATTGGTACAAAAGGTCATGTTCTTCTTCCTTTCCGAAAAAACACTGTTATATAACACTGAAAATTTAGCGCTGAACCCTTGCGGATGCACCGCCCATGAGGCTTTCTACCTCTTTTTTGCTCGCCATAGAAGTGTCGCCGGCGGTCGTCATCGCAAGTGCGCCGTGGGCGGCACCGTAGTTCACCGCGATCGACGCATCCTGTGTCTCCATCAGGCCGTATATTAGACCGGAGGCAAAGCTATCGCCGCCGCCGACCCTATCCATGATCTCGAGTGAGGGGTATTTTTTTGAAAAATGTATCTCGCCATCGGCATAGCACATCGCCGCCCAGTCGTTGACACTCGCTGATTTGACCTCACGCAGGGTGGTGGCGACCACCTTAAAGTTCGGGTAGACCGCGACTGCATTCCTCACCATTTCTTTGTATCCATCAAGGTTGAGTTCCGTAAGATTTTCATCATTTCCCGGCACTTCCAGCCCGAGGCAGGCGGTAAAATCCTCCTCGTTGCCGATCATGACATCTATGTATTTTGCAATTTCCTTGTTGACCGCCTGCGCCTTATCAAGACCCCCGATGGATTTCCACATGGAGGGTCGATAGTTGAGGTCGTAGGAGACAAGAGTCCCGTATTTTTTCGCCGCCTTGACCGCGGCGATGGTCACCTCGGCAGAACTCTCGGATAGTGCCGCAAAGATGCCACCTGTATGTAGCCAACGTGCACCGAGCTTGCCAAAGATATAATCAAAATCAAAATCAGAGGGTTTTATCTGACTTATAGCGGTATTGCCTCTGTCCGAGACACCGACGGCACCGCGTACGCCAAAACCGCGCTCGGTAAAGTTGAGCCCGTTGCGCACGGTGCGACCTATTCCGTCATATCCCACCCATTTTATAAAACGGGTGTCGACGCCGCCCTGTAGAATAAAATCCTCGATAAGTCGACCTATCTCATTGTCTGCAAAAGCGGTCAATACCGCGGTGTTGTAGCCAAAACAGCGGCGAAGTCCTCGGGCAACGTTATACTCACCGCCACCTTCCCAAGCATGAAAGGAACGAGCGGTCTTGATGCGTCCCTCACCCGGATCAAGTCTCAACATGACCTCACCGAGAGAAATCTCATCAAATAGGCACTCGTCTTTAGCACGCAGATTTAAATTCATTACTATTACTCCCTATTATAGTTAATTAATATGCTCCTTGTTCTATTTTAGTCCAACCTTGCCCTTTATGTCAAGTAAAAATTTGGGTCTGCCTTTAATTAAGACAATCAACGTTATCAATGTGAATAGACTGATTAACTCGAACACTCTAAATGTTAAAGGTTCAACATAGCGAACAACGACCTCTCCAACATCGCTAAGAGCAGCAAACGCAACCTTTCCACCGGTATGTTTTATCGGTATCATCTTTTCACCGTTAACCGTTATTTCATAAGTCGGTATATAACTGTATGGAAGTGAAATTATATTCTCTTTATCTTGCCCTAAATCCATTGTGTAATTAAATTCAGTTACGGTGCCGAATCTTGTCATGTCCGTAATCTGCAAACTCTCGTTATCGCTTGTTATTATCGGCGGTTCTCTCACAATATCATCAAGATTGGCCCCCTCTATAAGGTATTCCGCCTGCCCGACAGACAACGAGTTATCAAGATTATTGGCATAGTAGTGTTTGTTTTGAATACTCGGGTGACCGTCCTGAACAAAAACATCATTATAAAATGAAAATGTTAATATCACCGCTATAACTGCAAGCGAAATGCATACGATATTCCTATAAACTTCTTTTAAACCCCACAGATACACCGATATACCCAGTACGCAAACAAGTGATATTTCCGCAATACTCAGCATTCGGTAGGGAAATTGTATTGCACCGATCGCCTCACCCAATATCGGTATATTCTCTACCATCTCCCAAGGAAAAAAGGCAGTAGTCGCGACAACGCTTATCAGTCCTACCCATGAAAGCATATCGCCGGTTTTAATAATTTTCACGTTTTCATCTGATTTCAACACTGTCCGAGTAAGAAGATAAAATCCAAGTCCGAGGATACATAACCAACCAACCGGGTGAGGTCCAATACTGAACAGCGACCCGGTAGAGAATAATCTCATCACATCATAATTTGCAAATCCGTAGGGCGACTGCACACGGGTGAAAACAATTAGTCCGAGCTGTAACATCATCAACACCATCGGACCGAGCATCCATGCGTTGAGTGCAATACATACAACGGCGGCCAAAAGCAGATACAACCACCTTTTTTCAACAAGCAGATGCTTGAAAGAGAAGATTACAGCCACTGCCGCAAACAATGCGGTAATTTCGGTTGTTAAAAAGTGTGATTGCAAAACTCCTGTCGCTCCCACGACAAGATATAACCAATCCCTTTTATCGTTTAATATTATTGCATAAAGACCGTATAGGACGAGTGGTAAAAAGGTGATTGCCGTAAATTCCCCTATAGCACTTCGATAGTAAGCACATATCAATCGATAGGGATTTAAAGTGTAGGCAATCGCAAGAAAAAGAGCTATGTCTCGCATCTTAAACAACTTTTTAAAAGAGATATAGGCTATGAATACACTTAAGGCATTTACAATAATAATATAAAAATTGTATGATGTAACAACATGTACATCGAAAATCGACAATATCGCCGGGATGTATAGGAGCAATTCCGGATAAAATAAAGAATTCGGATAACCGTAGTCGTTCAATGTACCGCCGTGAACTCTTACCGGGAATTGGCCGCTCTCAAGCGCACGTTCGATTCCGGTTATCCGTGCAAGATGAAAGGGCAAATCGTGTCCCGATTGTATAACGTCCGAGAACAACGGTAGCGACGCAATAAAGACTGTAATCCCCATCACTATCAACATCGCAAGTGACATCTTCTCTTTGGTAACCTTTTTGCTTAGGATTGATGTGTGGGGATTCTTTCCCTCTTTGGAATTAATCATCAAGAAAAAAGCGATAGCAATTAAAATAGTCGCTGCACAATAGAGAAATCTGTCGTTATAGATAGGAGCTACAGAGGATAAATTAACCCGTCCCAACAAAAAGCTCTCGTCCTTAGTCTCAACACTGATAAAGACACTGTCCACCGTCTGGTCAAGTTCAATGGAAGCCTTGATCATCCCATCGTTTTTATCGAGATTCTCGGAATATAATACTCGACCGCCGGAATTATCGCTCGACACATAATCGGTAGCGTATATTTTAAAGACCGTGCTATCATCCTGTGCATGGTATTGAAGTTCCACGTTGTAGGTTGATGGTTGCAGGCTCAAAGGTCCTTTTATTAGCAGTTCAACCGCACTTTCTTTAGCGGATATATAGTCATGATGTTCTGTGGCACTGCCGGAATAGTCCTCGATATATTCCGCTCTGAAATCCGATTCAAAAAATACTACGGAGTATTTATCGTTATCGTAACGAGATAAAAAAACCACACACATCAACAAGGCAAACACAAGGATGCATACCCCTTTTATATTGCGGTTTTTAATCAAATTCAAACCATTTACCCCCTTTTAAACCCGTTAATAATGTCAGATGTGAACTCCCGATGGGAAAGCACACCATCGATCTCGACGACCGTTTCAAGCGGACGCTCCAAAATATTATCGTAGAGCACCATCTTGAAACCGCCCTGCTCCGAGACTGCGTTTTTACCGTTTAATGCTATATGTACTTCCTCAGATTCAAAGACGAAACTTACAGTCCCTACCTGTGAAAAAAGTTCAAAACTAACATCGTCAGCATCAACTATCTGCTCTTTATTTACATTGATCGCGGCAGTGAAATGCTCCCTATCGTTTGGCATCGGAACATCATTTTGTTTTAGAATATCAAAAAATTCATCACTGAGTATTTCAGAGTCGTTGATGATAAAAAGCGAGTACGCTTCATCCGCAAGTGCTAAAGAGAGATACTTATCTATATCCACTTCGGTCATTATTTCGTTTGCGGCTATCACTCTTTCATATCTTGCAAAGTCCTCGTTTAAACCGACACTGTTGTCGTTATCACTCTTTTCCGCCGTAATGTACCGCTCGAGAACAGATGACAGATCTTGTGTTACCTTGTTCGCGCCGTAGTAGTTGAGATGTCCGCTATCAAATAAATCAGCGGTGATATCAATTCCTATACGCTCGCCATCCGCACCATTGTAATTATAAAACTCAATGTCGTTTTGCTCGGAATAGTTTTCTATCCAGTTATAAATCTCCACCTCCCGCTCGTTGTAGATATAGGGGGTTAAGGTGAAAATTAACTCTATCCCTTCCTTTTCACACAGCATCGTTATCTTTTCAAGATATTCTACCGCAAACTCATATGGCTGAAACACAGTGTCGGTGTCAAATTGCGGTTGAACAAGTGTTTCCTCAACAAGGTAAGAAAGACCGTATCCTTTCAAATAATCCTTGTCATCATGCGGGTTGTAAGTTATGGTATTCCAGTCCAAATTCTTCCATCTTGTATGATACTTCGGCAGATTAAGAAAATTTTCGAAAGGAGTTATTTCAATACCGACATTCTCTGCGGTCTTTATCAGCCTGAGATAGTTGAGGCTTATGTCTATGTTAAAACTGTTTGCATAGTTGGTTTTATCGATTTCTACCGGTTGTATATAAGAGTGTCCGTATAACATTCCGTATAGTTCCAACACTATCACCTTCGGACTTTGAGTTTTTAGCGTTTCTATTATATAATGATAGGATGTCCACATCGGTTGAGACCATGAAAAAACATTACAGGCGGAAAGATTATTTTGTTCCCAAAGAATGTTCGGAATATAGCCACTGTTCACATGGGAAGAGCCTACTATTATTACATCAAGCGTGTTGTCCGGTTCGGAATACATTGCCGAGAGTGTTGTGCTCTTGTCGCGCAATGCATTTGCAAGCAGATACAGCATACCTAAAGCAATGAGTATAAATATTATATTTAAAAATATTTTTTTAACAATCATAAATATTCCACGAAGCTAAAACTGAAAGTAGATGAAGGGAGTGGTGTCATAATTCGGACCGTATATTCCGAATACTGTAATGACAAAGATCATTGCAAGATAAAAAGTCCACCTTAAAAGTAACGGACGAGCTACAATAAACCCATAAACATCCACACCACGATATATCAAGTTGTCACAGACGAGCAACAGGAGTAGAGATGCTATCGATATCACAAGATCCGGTATATCGATGCCATAGTTGAAGAAAGCCGGCGAGAAAAGCGAGGTGATATCGGTGCTATGCATTATTCGTGAAATTATGGTTGTTGCCTGCTGCATACTCTGGGCACGAAAGAAAATATAGCTGAAAGAAACAAGTGCAAAGGTAACAATGGTCTGCAGAATAGGTAAAACGCCCTTTTTTGTATTGATACCGAGATTTTTATAGAGCCTTTTTTTGGGCGATCTCAATGCAATGCCGACAATTCTGTAGAGGGCATGTAGCAGTCCCCAGACAACAAAGGTGGTGCCGGCACCGTGCCATAGACCACTCAAAGCAAACACCACAGCAACTGCAAAATATACCGCTATTTTAGGTTTTTTTGAGGAGTAGACAATCGGATTGAAAACGTAGTCCTCAAACCAGGTTGAAAGAGAAATATGCCACCTGCTCCAATATTCTGAAAGATTTTTTGATAGGTAGGGAGCCTTGAAATTGGTCATTAGCTCATATCCCATCACACGTGCCGCACCGATAGCTATGTAGGAATAGGAAGCAAAATCACAGTATATCTGGATCGCAAACATTACCGTAGCAAGAACTAAAAATATCCCGTCAGTCGACATATAGTCAGAATAGACCGAGTTCACAAATATCGCAAGTCGGTCAGCAATGACCAACTTTAAAAAGTATCCATAGCCCATCAGCAAAATACCGCGCCGCATGTTTGCTTCACTAAATCGTTTTGGGCTGTTAACCTGCTTTAAAAGGTTGCTCGACCGCTCGATAGGACCTGCGACGAGTTGGGGATAAAAGCTGATAAACAGAGCATAATTAATTGGATTTTTCTCTGCCTTTGTTGTGCCGGAATAGACATCTGCGACATAAGCAATTGCCTGGAAGGTATAAAAGCTGATGCCCACCGGCAGGGCAAAGGTTAAAATCGGGAGGGCAAGTCCGGTCACTGCACCCAAATTGTCGATAAAAAAGTTGTAGTATTTAAACAAGAATAAAATAGAAAGGTTAGCGAGTATGCAAAGAGCCAACAACAGCCTTTTGAGACGACTGTTTTCAGAACTTTTTTCTATGAGAATACCGCCGACATAGGTAGTAGCGATACAAAATAGTATCAGTACAATATAATATGCTCGCCATTGCATGTAAAAATAAAAACCTGCTCCGAGCAAAAACATGTTGCGTATCTTTACAGGTAGAACGAAATACACCATCGTAACAATGGGGAAAAACAGCAGAAAATCAATGGAGTTAAACAACATCTATCCTAAACCCTGCCCCGCCGAAAAAAACGTCCCGACCTCTTTGCCGTCTAATATGTCGTAGAGTATTTCCGGATTTTTGCCGTTTGCAATTATCATCGGAACACCGCCGGAGACAGCGTAGCGCGCGGCGGCGAGCTTGGTTGCCATGCCACCGGTGCCGCGTTTTGTGCCGGTGGGCATTGCGACGGACTCTATCTCGGGGGTTATTTCGGTTACATAAGAGATGAGTTTTGCATCCTCATCGTTCGGGTTGCGGTCATAAAGACCGTCGATGTCGGATAGCACTATCATCACGTCTGCGCTGACCATCGGCGCAACATAGGAGGCAAGCATATCATTGTCCGCGAACTTAATACCCTCGTGTGAAACGGTGTCGTTCTCGTTGACTATCGGTATAATACCCATCGAAAAAAGGGCATCAAATGTGCCCACAGCATTTTTCTTGCGTTCCTCGTTGTCCAACACGTCTTTGGTAAGCAGTATCTGTGCTATCTGCTTGCCATACGCTGAAAAAAATCGGTCGTACATGCTCATGAGCTCGCACTGACCGACCGCAGCTGCCGCCTGCTTTTTTTGTATATCGCCCTTGTCCGGCGTTATCTGCAATCGCCCCACACCCAGGGCAACGGAACCGGAACTGACGAGAGTCGGTATCCTGCCGCTGTTGGAGAGGTCACTAATCACCATGGATAGGCGGTCGGCGCGTGCAAGGTTCATCCTCCCGGTCTCGTGGGTGAGGGTGGAGGATCCTACCTTTATGACGACACGTTTTGCATGTTTTAAAAGCTCGCGCATGTTTTCCCTTTCATTCACCTATATTTGTTCGAAAAACAAAATAAAAACCGGATTTTGTTTTGCGATCGTATGATTTACGACAAACTATAGTCATTTAACCTTCAGTTACCATAGTCTCCCGCAACTTTACTATAAATTCCGGAGTGCTGCCACAACAGCCACCGACAAAAATCTTCCCCTGTTGCACTATGGGGCGGCATTGCGCCGCGAACATACTTGCATCCTCATAGGTGACACCGTCACTCGAGACAATCGGCTTGCCGGCGTTTGGCTTGAAGATAATCGGCAGGTCGGTATACTTTCTAAATTCGGTGGCGATGGGGATCGATTTGTCCGGCTCCATCGAGCAGTTCATGCCAATTGCTATAGGTTTGTAGGGCAATAATCTCTCACACATCTGTTCCACCGAATGTCCCATTATTGTCCTACCCACCTCGGTGAAGCTCATACTGCACAGGAAAGGCAGTTTCGCATCGCACGCCTGTTTAATCGCGATTTCAAGCATGTCTATATCCATAAATGTCTCGAAAAAAACGAGGTCGGGTCCCTCTTTTTTTCCGGCATCAATAATCCTGCGGTACTGTTCGGCACAGTCCTCCTCCTCAAGATCGCCATAGGGTTCTAAGAGTTCCGACAGCGGCCCTATATCAAGAGCAACCTTTGTGTTTGTCCCACTCTCCTCTACTGCACGCCTTGCTATTCTAACCCCGGCACAGATAATTTCTTCTATATTAGTGTCCTCGATACCATAACGGTTGGCGCTAAACGTGTTGCTGCATATTATTTCCGAGCCTGCCGAAATATATTCTTTATGTAACGACAGCACACGCTCTGGATCATGTAGGTTTAGCATGGTGACACTCTCACCGCCGCCCTCCATCAGGATACTGCCCAGTGCACCGTCCAAAAAGGTAATAGACATAATATCTCCTCTAATTCTCTTGCGAGACAAGTTCAATTGCAAGGTCGCGAAGTTGTGAGCTCTCCACCACATCGGGGCAACCGGTCATCAACTCGCCGGAGTTCTGCATCTTCGGAAATGCGATGACCTCGCGTATACTCTCCTCACCGGAAAGCAGCATACAAATTCTATCCAGTCCGAATGCAAGACCGCCGTGAGGAGGTGCGCCGTAGCGATATGCCTCTAACAAAAACCCAAAACTCTCCTGCATACGCTCTTCGGTAAAGCCGAGTAGCTTAAACATGCGTTGTTGCAACTTTGGATCGTTGATACGGATGGAACCACCACCCAGTTCATAGCCATTGACCACAAGATCATAGGCTCGCGCCTTTGCATCATGCCCTAAGCTCTCCAAATTCGGGATGTCCTCGGAATTCGGTGCTGTAAATGGGTGATGTTTTGCAACCAGCCTGTCCTCCTCGTCATCATACTCGAAGAGAGGAAAGTCGGTTACCCACAGAAATGCGAAGTCGTCCTCACCGTACAGCTCAAACTTTTTAGCGAGGTGGCAACGCAGTGCACCGAGTGCAGCGAAAACAACCGACGGGTCGCCATCCGCCACCACCATCAACACATCCCCCTGTTCTACATCACAGCGAGCGTGTATATCGCTTATCTCTTTTTGTGATAAAAACTTCTCAAAGGAAGAACTCGGCTGCTCTGTCATGCGTGTAAAAGCAAGACCCTTAGCGCCGTACGTCTTAACCACATCGACAAGCTTGTCTATCTCCTTACGGCTGAGCGATTCCGCAAGCCCTTTGGCGTTTATTGCACGCACCGCACCACCGCCCGACAGCGCATTTTTAAAGACTGCAAATTCGGTGTCGGCGAGCAGATCGGTGATGTCACACAGCTCCATGCCAAAGCGCATGTCCGGTTTGTCACTTCCAAAACGCTCCATCGCCTCGTGATAGGGCAGGCGTAAAAATTCGCCGGAAAATTCGGTGTCGAGTATCTTCGTCCAGAGCTCTTTTATATAACCCTCACAGATGGACATTATATCATTTTCGTCACAGTAGGACATCTCAAGGTCGACCTGAGTAAACTCCGGTTGACGCTCGGCGCGCAGATCTTCATCACGAAAACACCGTGCAATCTGCATATAGCGATCAAAGCCGGAAAGCATTAATATCTGTTTGTAGAGCTGTGGGCTTTGCGGCAGGGCAAAAAACCTGCCCTGTTGAACTCGGCTGGGGATAAGATAATCCCTCGCACCCTCCGGTGTACTCTTGACCATGCAGGGGGTTTCCACCTCAACAAAACGGTGGGTGTCAAAATAATCTCGTGTCAGCTTGGTGATGCGGTGACGGAGCATCAACGAGCGGTGCGCATTCTCCCGACGTAGGTCGAGATAGCGGTATTTAAACCGCAGATCGTCCCGAACAGATATGTTGTCGTTTATCTCAAAAGGTGGGGTATTCGCCTCACTTAATATCCGCATATCGGTGACATAAAGTTCCACCTCACCGGTCGGGATGGCGGTATTCTTGCTCTGCCGCTCGCGCAGTGTTCCCTCTGCGATGATACAAAACTCTCCACGCAGACGTTTTGCCTTTTCAATCAGCGTTTTTTCGGTGCCATCGTCAAAACTGATCTGAACGATGCCGTTTGTGTCACGAATGTCAGCGAATAAAACCGCGCCGAGATCACGCACCTTTGCTACGGAGCCGGCGATGGTAATCTTTTGCCCGACATTTTTTATCGATATCTCGTCACTGTAATGACTTCTGCGCAGCGTATTAAGTCCTTCCATTTGTAATATTCCCTTTAATTATACATTTTGTAAAAATTCGTTAAGGTTGTCAAAGGCCACAGTCTGCTCCTCGCCTCCGTCCATAGGGCGTAGTTTTAAACAGTTGTCGGCTACCTCTTGCCCACCTATGACACCACAGTATTGTGCGCCGAGGCGTGATGCCTCCTTAAGTTGAGCCTTGACCCCTTTGCCGGCGATACCGCACATGGCGTACAGACCGTTGTCACGCAGGTAGGTGACGAGAGAAAATGCCTTCGCAGTTCCCTCCGTGTCCGCTCCTGCGATATACACTACAGGTTTGAGTGGGGCATATTTATCCATAAGTCCCTCGGCGGCAAGGGTGAGCATAAGCCTCTCCATACCGATTCCAAAACCAATGCCGGACAGTTCCGGCCCACCGAGGGTCTTGGACAACCCATCATAGCGCCCTCCTCCGGTCAGTGTCTTTGCGGCGCCTGCCTTGGCGTGTTTGAGTTCAAAGACGGTACGGGTGTAATAGTCCAGTCCTCTCACCAGTTTGCGGTCGAGTAGATAGTTCACATTCGCACTATCGAGATAGGATTTAAGTGTGTGGAAATGCTCCGAGCAATCGGTGCAAAGATAATCTAACATTGAGGGGGCACTATCCACCAGCTTTTCACATCCCACGTTTTTGCAATCCAGCACCCGCAACGGATTATTTTCAAACCGTCTGGCACAGTCGCCGCACAGACTTTCTTTATTCTGTTCAAGATAGGCGGTTAAGGTCTCTTTAAATTTCGGACGACAGTTTGAGCAACCGAGCGAAGAGAGGTGCAGTATGGTGTCTTTTACACCAAATGCGTCAAAAAGTCGCATCAAAAGGATTATCACCTCGGCATCGGCGAGCGGAGTGTCGGCACCGTACTGTTCACAACCTATCTGATGAAACTCACGCTGTCTACCATCCTGCGGTTGTTCATAACGAAAAAAACTGCCGATGTAAAAGGTTTTAACCGGCAACGGTCCGTTTAAAACACCTGCCTCGACAAGGGCACGACAAACACCTGCTGTCCCCTCAGGCCGCAGTGTAATACTACGATTTTTCTTGTCGAAAAAGGTGTACATCTCTTTACCTACGACGTCGGTGTCTTCACCGATACCACGCAAAAAGACCTCGGAATGTTCAAAATGAGGTGTCCTCACCTCGCCGTAACCGTACCGAGTAAACACCTCATGCGCCTTTTGTTCCACCGACTGCCACGCAGCAACCTGCGGCAACATCAAGTCTTTTGTGCCTTTTGGGGCGGAGTATCTCATGGTTTATATGTTCCTTTCGTTCGATAATAGTATGATTCAATAGAGAAGTGTTTTAAACCCTGTATACATATTTGATGTACAACAGAATTGTTCTTTAATCATCAAGACGGGACGGCGGTTTTTGTAATGCCTGCATTCTCCGCTACCCCATATGCCATAGTTCATCTGCCCACATGACCTCTCACAGAGCATGAAACTCTATCTCGTGAATTTATGCCATGCAACAGATACAATCTCTACAGCGACGGATTAACTATATTTCTCCAATCGAAATCGCCACGCTCCAGTCCCAGCACCAACACCTCAGCGGTAGCAATATTGGTAGCAACCGGTATGTTGTGCATGTCACAAAGGCGTAGCATATTCCATTCTGCGAGGGTTGGGGTTGTTTGGACAAGGGGGTCACGGAAGTAGAGCAACAGATCAATCTCGTTGCAGGAAATGCGTGCGGCAAGTTGTTGGTCACCGCCTGTTTTACCGGATAAAACTCGTTTTATCGGGAGCCCTGTCTCACGCTCGACCACCTTGCCGGTGGTACCGGTCGCAAGCAGTGAATGTTTCGCCAGTATGCCCCTATAGGCGATACAAAAATCTATCATTAGTTCCTTTTTTGAGTCCGATGCAATCATGGCTACATTCATAATTCGCTTTTTCCTTTCTGAACTTTCAGTTTTGTTTAGACTATCTCAAAGATTAACGGTTGATATTCACCGACAATCCTCTTTGCAATTCTTTTAAATATCTCATACTCGATCGAGTCGTCGGCAAGGGGTGTGCCGGAGGTTGCCGAGGTATAGATATACGCCGAATTAGTGACCACACCGAGCAGCTGTGCGCCGACACCATCGATACATTCATCAAGATCGGCAACCGGATTTTGACCCTGCGAGGGCAGTAACACCTTGTTTAATAACAGTCGAATATTCTTAACACCGAGCAATTCCAACTCCTGAACAACTATTGCACCGTCCCGAACTGCAACCGGATCGGGGGTTATAACTACGACGGCTCTTTCGCTTACACTGCTCGCCGCCTTGAAAGGCATACCGAGACCCGCCGCTGTATCTACTATAATATAGTCATAACTACCACGCACTCTTGATATCAGTGTGCCGATGGCAACAGAGTTTATATTCCCGTCCGCATACGGAGCACTGATTATATTGAGACCGAAATGCTCTTCGCTGACAACAATTGCCTTTTCGATAGGGCAGACGCCGCTTAGGATATCGTCTATGTCATAAACCGTCTGGGAGCTAACCCCCGAAATTATGTCGACACTGCGCAGACCTGCGTCCAACTCTATGAGCAAAACCTTTTGGTTGATGCCACATAATGCCGAGCCGATAAAGACCGAAAGGGTACTCTTTCCCGTCCCACCCTTACCGGAGGCAAGCATAATAACCTCTGCCATGTCGGCGACGATTCCTTTCTCTTGA
Source organism: uncultured Oscillospiraceae bacterium (assembly GCA_964371365.1). Lineage (GTDB taxonomy): Bacteria > Bacillota > Clostridia > Oscillospirales > Ruminococcaceae > CAYJBH01. The sequence continues at coordinate 2,516 of CAYJMO010000042.1, read as the reverse complement.
TAAACTAAACTATGTTCTTCGGGCTGTAGTAACCTACGGCGAAGTCGTCCATCTCGACCGAGTAACCTTCTGCCTCGGCGTAAACATCGTTCTCAAATTCTTCATAGAACATCTCGTATATAAGCGAGGAGCGATAATCGTTCTCTATCTGCTCGGTATCATCTTCCTCTACTATATATATGGTTATGGAGGAGGTGTCCTCCACCATGCCTACAGCACCGGACGGCTCTGCTAAAATTTGTGCCGCCTGCTCGGAAGTGTAGGGATAGCTTTCATCATTGACCAGTTCTTCATTATAGTATTGGTCGATATTCTCGGCATCAAACGGATCGTTTGCGGCATTGGTGAGCGCGTTCGGGAGAAATTCCTCTATGACCTCCTCTAACTCATCACCGTCCGAGAGTGCGTCAACCATATCTTGCGCAATCTCTCTTTGCTGTGCGATAAGCTCCTCCGTCAGTGCGGCATAATTGATATCTATCAACGGAATGTTGATGGAGATTATCGAGGCATAGTTATCGGCATAATACTGCACAATCTCCTCATTGCTCGGCTGTTTTTCTCCATCGTTATCATACAGCTCGGAAAAGAGTTGATCGAATTTATAAAGCAATAGCGACATCTCGGTGAAAGACTGTTCTCCGATGCCGTTCTGGGCAAGGTACTGCTCCGACTGGCTGAACGAATAGGATAGATTGAAGTCAAACTCCTGTTGCTGTTCCTCGGTAAGTGTCTTGCCTGCGGTGTCAAAGTTGCGATTTGTATAGGCAAGTTTGTACAGAACATTCATCGTCTCGTCCGCAATTAGGTCGAGATTGGAGACCCCCTCCTCATTTGCACCCTCAATAAAATCATCGGCGCCGGTATATTCGCTGTATACGGTGGAGTAAGCGTCCAACTGAGCGGCGAGATACACACCGTCGGTGACGACATAACCGTCAACGACAGCGACCTCTTGCGGTCCGCGACAACCGGTTAAAATAAAAGTAGTCAAAATACATAGTGCAAGTAATACCACACCTTTGCGACAGGTGAATAATTTCATATTCGAATCTCCTATAAATTTTCCAAAATACAATTCCATTTATTGTAACATATTGACGTTGCATTGTCAAACACAAGCCGTGGCGCGGTTCAACTAACAGACAAGTTTTATAGATTGCGTTTGCCGCTAAGTATTACAAGTATTCGTTTGCCCTCATACTCCGGCTTGGATGCAAGCTCCTTTGCGGCTGCAAGCACACCACCCGCGCCGATGGAGAGGGGCAGACCGTCGGTGTAGAGTGCCTCCACTGCTGTAGTCTTAGCCGTCGGTGTTGCCACCGAGATTATCTCGTCCACGATATAAGGGTTATAGTTGCCGGGGACTATCGGCATACCTATACCGTCGAGTCCGTGACGCCCGGGCATACTACCGGATAGCACCTGGCTCTCGTACGGCTGTACACCTACCACCGATATTCCGTTCGTCCACGCTTTAATATACTCTCCGGTGCCACTGATTGTTCCACCGGATCCCACACCGATAACTATGCTGTCAAACTGGTTGTCGGTTGCCTTTAATATCTGCGGACCGGTTATGCGACGGTGAACCTCCGGATTATCGTCGTTGTTTAAAAAGTCGATAAAATATGCCGACAATCTTGTAGAAAGCTGTTCCGCTTGTTTTATTATGTCCTGTGGCGAGGTTCCTTGGCGAGCAAAATGAAGCTTTGCACCGAGCGACTCCAGCAAGTTTTTACGCTCCTCCGGCAAGGTCATAGGTACGACAAGATGCGCCTGATGTCCGAGGCTGAGCGAAGTTATGGTCAACGCCATCGCAAAACTGCCTCCAAAATAGTCCACTACAGGCTGATGTTTTTGCAATTTGCCGGACTGCCTTGCAAGCTTCAACATATTGTAAGCGACATAGTCCTTGGATGTACCGGTAGGACCGAAAAAGTTTACAACACCAAGAATCTCCGCCGACAGTTTATGGTGCTTTGTATACCCTGCAAGCGAAACATACTTAAACTTCTCACACATGTCATAATAGTTGTTATATAAAACCACGCTACCTCCAGTGCTAACGCATCAATTTGTCATAATTTGCTCTATTATATCTATTATATCAAAAAAAACAAAAAGTACAAGCATTTTATTTTGTAATTTGTGATTTGTTAATCATGTGTTTAAATCGCACTACCCCCATCTTAACCACTACTTTTTCCATGCCACAAGTAACGCAGATTATTTCAATCAGAAAACAGAGGAATATGGTATGCGGGTGAATAATTACAGAATTATGCAGTGGTTTTTGTGCAAGAAAATACAGGTCGTGATAAAAAGAAAATTTTGGGGTTGATTTTTTTATCATTATGTAGTATAATACAAAAAATGGAGAGATGGCTGAGTTGGTCTAAGGCGCACGATTGGAAATCGTGTTCAGGCTAATACCCTGACGAGGGTTCGAATCCCTCTCTCTCCGCCAAAGCGTTTCAAATTCTAACCCCGCATTTGCTTTGTTTTTTGTCAAG
>CAYJMO010000041.1:7251-18707 GCA_964371365.1 uncultured Oscillospiraceae bacterium | reverse complement strand
CTGTTCTGCCTCGGTGTTATCGGACAATACCTGTCAAAAACCTATCTTGAGACAAAGAGACGCCCCATCTACTTTGTAAAGGAATCGAATGATAAAACATAACGCCATCCTCGGCAAGATACGCCGTGAACAGCTTAATTTTATTATGGGGATCGCACTCGGCGCCGTCGTATTTCTGATTTTGTACCCTGTTTCGACGCTTGATGTGACAAACGACGATTTTATCCGCACCGGCTATATCGAACAGGATCTGCTTCAACATTATGTCGGTTGGCTGTTCTATCGCGACACTCTGATGCAGTTCCCGCTCGGCTTTAGTCCATACATCAACTATCCTCTGGGCAGTTCGGTGAGTTTTACCGACTCAATCCCGATTTTCGCGATATTTTTTCGACTTTTCAGTGATATCCTGCCGACAACCTTTCAGTATTTCGGACCGTATGTCCTGCTTTGCTTTATGTTGCAGGGTGGTGCGGCGGCACTTTTGCTCTCTCTTTTTACTAAGAACAGGGTCGTCATCGCTCTCGGGACAGCTCTTTTCGTGTTCAGCCCTGTCATGATAGAGCGCGCCTTTCGTCATGTAGCACTCACCTCCCATTTTCTCATCATCTTTGCTCTGTTTTTGTATTTTAAAAATAGAAAGGAGGGGTTTCGTTATAGATGGGGATATGTAGCCCTGCTTGCATTAGCCACCGCGGTGCACCCCTACTTTCTGCCCATGCTCTTTGGCATACTCTTCGCCGACCTTGTCGAGTATTGTATCGGTGAGCGACGTGTGTTCAAGCCGCTCGCTTTTTTAGGCGTGTCTTTTTTTTCGGTGTTGATCGTCGCTGTCTGTATCGGGCTTTTCTCCACCCCGTCTTCGGTGGTCGATCAATCCGGCTTTGGATACTTTCAGATGAACCTCAACAGCCTTTTCAATCCGATCAGTCGTGGTGATGTGATATGGTCGACATTCCTGCCAACCCACAGTCAAGGGCTCGGGAGCTACGAGGGGTTTAACTATCTCGGTCTGGGTGTACTAATCGCACTGCCGATCTGCGCCATAGTATTTGTGATAAAAAATGGTGTAAAAGATACAGTTTCCAAGGTGATGCGACACGGCGGTCTTGCCTTTGTACTGATTTGTTTCACTCTCTTTGCGCTGTCCACAACCCTAATAGCAAACAGCACGATTTTGATGGAGATAGATTTGCCGGATACGATACAATCGCTATGCGACACCTTCCGTGCGAGTGGTCGAATGTTCTGGCCGGTCTACTATGTCGGGTTTTTGTTTGTAATCACCACACTTTGCAATATTGAGCGAAATAGGCTGTCGATAACGATGATCGCCCTGACTCTCGGCATTCAGTTGTTAGACATCTCGCCGGCACTGTTATCAAAGCGGGAGAGTATCGATGAAGTTTATTATGAAAACCCTTTAAAAAGTCCGGTCTGGGAGCAACTCCCTATGGCTTATGACCACCTGTTTTTTTTAGAGCCGTTGCCCGGTCAGGGTGTCTTTGCCGCACTGTACGCTGTGGACAATGACATGACCACTAACCATGCTTTTGGCGCGAGATACGACCTTGAACAGATGTTAGGATATTCTAATATGAAGTTAACCGAGCTTATGAGCGGTGAGATTGAGACCGACACCGTCTATCTCACGAATAACTTTAACACGGCACTGGACGTCGCCTATGCCAACCCCGAGGCGTTCCAACCGATGATGTTGGTCGACAACCTCTACTATATGTTACTGCCGAAAAACCCGGACTATGAAGAGCCGAGCTCATATGAGCATACCGAGGTGTACAATGAACTGCCACTGCATATCCTCGGATTTAACGATGCAAACTGGACGAACGGAGTTTTGAACAGTGACAAGCGAATAGTCGCGTTTGAGGACACCTCTTTCACCCAAAGTCGCATAGAAAACGCCGACTACTTCGTGGTAGACGGCGTGGAGTATGAGATATTAAATAAAGATTACAGCGACGTCGGCTGGGTCATGGTGACGCTGGACATTGAAGATGCGAGCATACTCGTGGGCAGGAATATCGAGGCTACTTCTTCTCGTTAATGTTCACATAATAAAACGGGGTGTAGATGATAAACCATATTATCATAAGCACCAATACAATACCAATATAATACCCGAGTGAGCCGAAAATACCCTCAAGGAATGAGAAGGGATTGTTCGGCAATGGTATGTTAAGGTTTAAAAAGTTGGTCCCGATAAGCCGGTTGAAAAAGTAGACCGCCGGCGCGAGCAGTGCCAAAAACAAGAGCGGCATCCATAATTTTCTAAGACGTGGGCGTATTCGACCGGCAAAGACATGCATGAGGGGATAGGAAATTATAAGGATATGAATAACAAAGTTTTCAAGCGCGAAAAAGTTGGTAGGGGGATAGCCGATCCAGTCGGCAAATAGCAGACTGACCACCGCGCCCGGCATGCAGAGTGCATAGGTCACCTCGGCAGGGAAGTCGTTGCCGGTCAGGCTGTGCCATAGGCAGACAAACATGGAGATGCCACAGACCGTTACCGGCAGATAACCCAACGAAAACCTGCCGTAGTAGATAAGCAGTGCGATCTTAATAATCTCAAGCACTATCATGAGTATTGCCATGCGTTTCGCAAAGACCTTTTGTCGCACTATCGGCAGCCGGCAAAAGAGTATGCAGATTATAAAGCAAAAAATGGCAAGTCCTAAAAGCCACGCGAGGTGAGTTGCATCAAAAAGTGCAAATCCAAGCCCCTGTGGAATATCATTTATCTCGTTAAAAAAGTAGTCCGGCATTAATAAAAATCCTCTTGTAGATGTCCTTGTTAATGCCTGCTGAACAACTTGTTATTCAGTAGGCTTTTGTTAATTCTACCATAAATCACATGAGTTTGCAAGGTTAAGAAATGACTATAAAAAGCTGTCACAATACCAAAAGTAGAGTGACAGCTTTTTTAGTGCGTTGCGTAAAAAGATTAATATCTTCTTTGACGCTCGGAGTATTTGGTGTGCAGGATTTTATGTGCCTTATGACCGCCCGGCTCACCGAGGTAGTCATCGTATAGTTTTTTAACCGCTGAGTTTTCATGGCTCATACGTTTTGCACAGTCCTTGTCCTCGCCATAGAGTGCCGAGGCACGCAGTCCTTTAAGATCCACAAAGTTGCGAACCGTTGCCGATTGAACCGGCTGACCGCCACCGTTAACACAACCGCCGGGGCACGCCATAAATTCGATAAAGTCATACTGTGCCTCGCCCGATTTGACTCGGCGCAGAACCTCGTTACAGTTGGCAAGTCCGGAGGCTACACAGACACGGACCTTGATGCCATTGATGTCGTAGGTTGCCTCTTTAATGTTCTGGGTGCCGCGGACATCGTGGAAGTCGACGCTTTCCGGTGCTTTGCCGGTGATAACCGCAACCGCTGTACGCAGTGCCGCCTCCATAACGCCACCGGTTGCGCCGAAGATGTGTGCCGCGCCGGTAGCCTCACCCATTGCCGGGTCAAAATCTTCATCCGGTAGGTTCACAAAGTCGATACCTGCACGGGCGACCATTCTCGCCATCTCTTGGGTTGTCAGTGCTACATCGACGTCCGGTATTCCTTCGCCTGCCGCCGCCTGATCCTCACGACCAACCTCGAACTTTTTCGCGGTACAGGGCATGATGGAGGCTACAAAAATGTCTTTCGGGTCCTTGCCGATCAGCTCAGCATAGTAGGTTTTTGCGGTAGCACCGAACATCTGTTGCGGTGACTTACAGGTGGAGAGGTTGCCGATAAAGTCGGGGTGGAAGGTCTCACAGTATTTGACCCAACCCGGGCTACAGCTGGTGATAAGCGGAAGTGTTCCACCGTTCTGGAAACGGTGTAAAAACTCGGTCGCCTCCTCCATGATGGTGAGGTCGGCGGCAAAGTCGGTGTCAAAAACCTTGTCAAAGCCCAGACGACGGAGCGCTGCCGCCATCTTGCCCTCAACGTTGGTACCTATCGGCATACCAAAAGCTTCACCGAGGGTCGCACGGACGGAGGGTGCGGTCTGAACAATAACATATTTGTTCGGGTCGGCGAGTGCCTCCCAAACCTTGGAGGTGTCATCCTTCATGGTGATAGCACCGGTCGGACATACCACGATACACTGACCACAGGATACACAGGTGGAATCGTTGAGGTTCGCCTCGAATGCGCAGGCAACATGTGTTTTAAATCCGCGCTCGTTGGTGCCGATACAGCCGACAGCCTGCCAGCTCTTACACGCGGCAATACAGCGGCGACAGAGGATACATTTGGAGTCGTCACGGCTCATATGAACGGCGCTATCGTCGGTCACATACTCGTTTTTCACGCCTGCAAACCTGCCGGTATCGGTTATGCCGTACTCCTGACAGAGGTGCTGGAGCTCACAGTTACCGCTACGCACACAGCCGAGGCAGTCCTGGTTGTGGGTGGAGAGGGTGAGCTGAAGATTGGTGCGACGTGCATTTTGTACGCGAGGGCTGCTGGTGCTTATCTCCATTCCCTCGCTGACAGGGTGAACACAGGCGGTGACGAGGGTACGTGCGCCCTTGACCTCAACTACGCAGACGCGACATGCTCCGATTGCATTGATCTCCTTGAGGTAGCACAGGGTCGGGATTTCAATACCAACCTCGTGCGCCGCCTCGAGAATGGTCATGCCGGCCTCCACCGAGTAATCAACATTGTTGATCTTTATATTTACTTTAGCCATTTTAAATTAATTCCTTTCTACAAGGTCGGTATTATGATTTTGTGATTGCGTCAAACTTACACTTCTCGATACATGCGCCGCATTTGATGCATTTTTCTTGGTCGATGACGTGAACTTGCTTTACATCGCCGCTGATAGCACCGGTCGGACATACACGCTTACAGGCGGTACAGCCACGGCATTTCTCGGCAATAATGTCATAGCAGAGCAGATTTTTACACACGCCGGCAGGACATCTTTTGTGCAGGATGTGTGCCTCATACTCATCACGGAAGTAACGCATGGTGGAAAGAACTGGGTTTGGAGCTGTCTGTCCGAGTCCGCAAAGTGAATTGTCCTTAATGAATGCGGCGAGCTCTTCAATGTCGTCAAGGTCGGAGGGTTCACCACGACCGTCGGTGATCTTATCAAGCAGTTCTAAAAGACGCTTTGTGCCGACACGACAGGGTGTGCACTTGCCACAGCTCTCGTCGACGGTGAAGTCGAGGAAGAAACGTGCAATGTCAACCATACAGTTGTCCTCGTCCATGACGATAAGTCCGCCGGAGCCCATCATGGAGCCGATAGCGATAAGGTTGTCATAGTCAATGGGGGTGTCGATAAGCGATGCCGGTATACATCCACCGGATGGACCACCGGTCTGAGCCGCCTTGAATTTTTTGCCGTCCGGAATGCCGCCGCCGATGTCCTCGACAACCTCACGCAGGGTTGTACCCATAGGTACCTCGACAAGGCCGGTGTTGTTGATCTTTCCGCCGAGAGCGAAAACCTTTGTTCCCTTGGATTTCTCGGTGCCCATCGCGGCGAACCACTCTGCTCCGAGTAGGATTATGCGAGGTATGTTGGCGTAGGTCTCAACGTTGTTAAGTATTGTGGGTTTGCCGTACAGACCCTTGACAGCAGGGAAGGGAGGACGAGGTCTGGGCTCACCGCGATTGCCCTCGATGGAGGTCAACAGTGCAGTCTCCTCACCACAGACAAACGCGCCTGCGCCGAGCTTAATTTCAAGGTCGAAACAAAAGTCGGTGCCGAAGATGTTCTTACCGAAAAGACCCATCTCACGTGCCTGATTCAAAGCGATTTCAAGGCGTTTAACAGCGATAGGATATTCCGCACGGACATATACATAGCCTTTGTCGGCGCCGATAGCATATCCTGCGATTGCCATTGCCTCTAAAAGTGCGTGGGGGTCGCCCTCCAATACGGAGCGATCCATAAATGCGCCGGGGTCACCCTCGTCCGCATTACAACACACATATTTCTGGTCGCCCTGGCTCGCAGCACAGAACTTCCATTTAAGTCCGGTCGGGAATCCGCCGCCGCCACGACCGCGCAATCCGCTGTCTAAAATCTCCTGCACGACCTGCTCCGGTGTCATCTCGGTGAGCACCTTGCCAAGTGCGGCGTAGCCGTCATAGGCGATATACTCCTCAATCTTCTCCGGGTCAATAACACCGCAGTTGCGAAGAGCAACACGCTGTTGTTTTTTGTAAAATCCGGTCTCGTTAAGGGACTTGACGATGCCGTCTTCCACCGTATCGGTGTAGAGCAGACGGGTGACAATACGACCTTTGAGCAGATGCTCAGAGACTATCTCGGGGATGTCCTCGGTTTGAACCATGGAATAAAAAGCACCCTCCGGATAGATAACGACGATGGGGCCGAGCGCACATAGACCGAAACATCCGGTTGTGACGACCTTGACCTCACTGCCGAGTCCGGCCGCGGCAATTTCCTTGTCGAAGGTTTCAATTATTGCTGCACTGCCGGAGGATGAACATCCGGTACCGCCGCAGACAAGAACGTGGGAACGATACATATAATAGCTGCCTTTCTGCTCACTGTATGTTATAAGTGAAAGACCGTGCGGTGTGAGCACCCGTAAGGTCAAAAAAAGTTATTTTATAGCAACTCAACTCAACCTATTTAACATAGCGATAAAAGCATTGATGTTTCTATGCATATGATTGATAGATGGTTATAGTTGTTATCGGCTTGCACCGATTGTGTACTCCGAAACAGGGGTGTTGTTGACGATGTGATCACCAACAATCTTTGCAACCATCTCAGGTGAGAGTTTAACATAGGTGGTCTTCTCGCCGTTTGGTGCAAAAATCTCCGCAACCGGCTCATACTGACAGATGCCGATACATCCTGTCTGCGCTACCGTCACGTTGGTCAGTCCTCTTTTGGAGACTTCCTCGCTGAATGCGGTCAGAACCGGACGAGCACCGGCGGCGATACCGCAGGTAGCCATACCGACAACAACACGATAGTTGCCGTCACCGTCGTCACGAACGCCAATACTCTGCTTTGCTTTGTCGCGCAGTGCTTTTAATTCTTCAAGACTCTTCATTGTTTTAACTTCTCCTTTCTTGTGCAATACGGCAAGCGCCGTAAAGCTGAACTTATATCAAGATTTCCTCTATATTTTCCTTAAAAAATGCTCGCAGGAATGTCGCAACGCTCGGCTCTGATAACGGCACACCGTCCAAAATCTCCTTTAACTCGGCACTGCACGTTCTAAACTCACCCTTTTCGGTCGTGTGGCTGTAGATGAAGTTAATCTCTTCGTTACAGCTCATAAGTACATAAAGGGTATCCGCCATATTCCCGAGGGGCATACAGTCGATATGATCGGTGTAAAAGGTTGCTTTTACTACCGTGCCAACCGAGACGGTCGATTCGATAGAAAAATCACCACCTGTCTGCTGGGCGGCCATCTTAAAGAATGGTACACCGAGCCCCACCGCGCGGGTGGTACGAGAGGTAAAGAACGGGTCGGTGACCTTTTGAACCTGCTCCGGTGTCATGCCACAGCCATTGTCGACGACGGAAATATCAAGACGTGATGCGTTTTGCAACAGGTTGATTTCAATCTCCTCGGCACCTGCCTTGACAGAGTTTTGAGCGATATCCAAAATATTAAGCGATAGTTCCTGCATGGATTAGGATTGGTATTTTGCGAGGATGGAGTCAACATCATCGACGGTAAGTCGTCCGTGGACGTCCTCGTTCACCGTCAGAACCGGAGCAAGTCCGCACGCACCGATGCAACGACATGCCTCAAGAGAGAATTTGCCGTCTTCGGTACATTCTCCGTTGGTTACACCCAGTTTTTGACCTAATCGATCGTAGATATCGCCCGCACCCTTGACATAGCATGCGGTTCCAAGACATACCGAGATTTTATAATCTCCTTTAGGTGAAAGCGAAAACTGCGAGTAGAAGGTCACGACGCCGTAGACCTCGGCAAGTTGCTTGTCGAGCTCCGACGCTACGATACGCTGAACCTCAATGGGCAGATAGCCGAAGATGTCCTGAGCAATCTGTAACGCAGGCATGAGCGAACCGGGCTCTGATTTGATCTCAGCCAGACGCTCTTTAAGGGTAGCAATCTGCTGGTCGGTACCCTTAAAAGGAACTGTTTTTACATTTGTTGTCATAAAAAATGTTCCGATCCTTTCTGCACTTTTGTGCGGTTGGGGACACATTTCTCTTTGCTTTTTCTATGTGTTGCATTAAACAATACAGAAAAAGTAAGAGGTAGTGAAATCCCTTTTTTGACAGCCTAATCCTCTACCGAAAAAAGCACAAAACTATTCATCGGTATAAGCTAAACAAATTATAACATATTCTTTTTAAAAACGCTATATGTTTGCTACAAAAAAATAAAAAAATTTCTTTTTTATTTTGAATATTGTCACAAACCTGTTTTATATTTAACGATTTCTGACATTCTATGATAAAGATGACTATATATGTAAATATTAATTCATGACAGCGGTTGTAGATGTTTTAAAGGTTTGTTGTATCCGTACACCGTTCGACCTGCCATGAAAAAATAAAGTGAGATGAAAAATGAGAACAGCTCCGCTATAGGGATTGCAAGCCAAACGCCGGTTATGCCAAGGATGTTCGGCAGGATCATCAGCATCAGGACGATAAATACAAGACTGCGCATGATGGAGATAACAGCGGAAACCTTTCCGTTAGAAAATGCGGTGAACATGGACGAGGCGAAGATATTGTATCCCATAAAAAGGTAGGACGGCATAAAGAGCAAAAGTCCGGTTTTTGCCATGTCAAATGTTGGGCTGGTGTGGGCGATAAAAATCGAAACAGCGTCTTCTAAAAATAAAAGTGTGAACACAATGATTAAAACCGATGCCATTGATACGATGACAAGGCTTTGCCTCATGATCTTGTATAGGGAATTCTTGTCGTTGTTGCCGTATTTGTAGGCTATTATCGGTGCGACCCCGATGGTGTAACCAAAATATATGGCGGTTTGAAACTGCTGTATATATAGTATAACACTGATGGTGGCGACCCCGGTCTCACCTGCCAAATCCATCAGGATAAAGTTAAACATAATGGTGGTTATGGATAGCGAAAGTGAGTTTACCAGCTCACTCATGCCGTTTGACATGCTGTGGAGAAGGCGTTTCAGATTGAGTTTGGGCAGGACAAAGTGCAGGTTGCTCTTTTTGTTAAGTGCAAAATACCCCATTCCAAAAAGTCCGGGCAGGACGTTGCCAAGTCCGGTTGCGAGACCGGCACCGGATATTCCGAGGTCAAGTAGATGAGGTGATATAAAGATGTAGTCCAGCACGATGTTGGTGACGCCGCCCATGACACACACACCGAAGCCCAGCATAGGTCTACCGGTGGTTACAAAAAAGGACTGTGCAAACACCTGAAAGATAACCGGTGCCGCAAAGACGCAAAGGCTGAGAAGATAGTCCCTTGCATAGGGGTAGAGAACATCGTTCACCCCTAAAAGTTCAAGCGTTTGTTCCGGAAAGGAAAAACCCAGCACACTCAGCAAAATGCCGAGCAGAGCGCCGAGAATGTACAGGACAGATAAAAACTCGTTCGCCTCTCGTTCCTTCCCCTCTCCGAGCAGTCGTGCGATTATGGCATTACCGCCCGTCGCAAACATCAACGAAACGGCAAAGAGTATCCCGAAAAGAGGGAACACAATATTTATGGCGGCGAGAGCGTCCTCACCGACAAGGTTGGCGACGAACATGCCGTCGATTATGGTGTATGTCGACATAAAAATCATCATACATACGCTCGGAAGGGTGTATGTGAGCAATGATTTCATGGTAAATTGTTTGGCCAAGGGGTTATTCTTTGTCATGACTTCCTTTCAGCTTTTCATTATATAAAGTCTCGGAGAAAAAGTTGAGCATTTCGCACATCTTGTCGACCGCTTGGTCACCAAAGCGAAGACGCAACATTTTTGTAACTGTCCGCTCAATATCGCGGTCCAGTTCGGAGTAAAAGTGTTTTTTAGGATTGATTGATAGGTAGAATATTCTCTTATCATGCTCACACTGCGTGCGTATGACATACCCCTTTTTTGCAAGCTCGTTTATCTTCTGGGTGATAGCGGGTCGGGATATCTTTAAAAGATCCGCTATCTGGGAAGAGGTGTAGCGGTTAGGGTGTGCAAGTATAATGTTAAGATAAAGCGTGTCATGATAGGAGAGGTCGTTCGCACCTCTGTTTTGATATAGTTGCTGTAGTTCGGCGATAGACATATCGTGGCTGAATTTGTCTATTGCGAGTATTAGTTTGTCGTCCAAAATACCTCCTTTTGTTCAACGGTAAAACAACTACTTGTACTTAACTATTTTAGCTTAACTATTGTGAAATGTCAAGTTAAATATTTAGGATTGTTTTTTTCGTTGTTTTGTCCTATTCATTATTAGTCCATCCGTTTATACCGGATTTCATCAGGGCACCGAGCATCTTCTGTCTAAAGGCAGGGTCGAGGTGAGCACGGGAGGAGACAAACTCCTTTGCGCTCTGTCGGTTGGTCGTGCCGTCCACCGGGCAACCGCTTTTAGCTATCGGCAGTTCTAACGAATTACAGGCACGGACAATCTCCGCCTCCGGCGTGAAGATAAGAGGTCTGATCAGCCAAAGATCACGCCTTGAGAGGTAGCTTTTTGGGGAGAAACAGTCTATTCGCCCCTCGGTAAAAAGGTTCATAAAAAAGGTCTCTATAGCATCGTCCAGATGATGACCCAGCGCGATACTCCTACACCCGAGGCTCACCGCTTCACTGTGCAAAGCGCCACGACGCAGAACAGCACAAAGCGAGCAGGGGTGTTTTTCCCGTCGCTCGTCGAAGACTATGGTGCCTATATCGCTCCTTACGACGTTGTGTGTTACATCTATACTTTCAAGGAATTCACTCAACCTGCTGTAATCGGTCGATACACCGCTAAAACGCGGGTCGATGGTCACCGCGTGCAGTGTGAACGAGCGCCCGAGATACCGACGGAGCTTTGCGAGAGTTATCACCAACGCGATACTGTCCTTGCCGCCCGAGACACCGACCGCAATCCTGTCCCCGTCACCTATCATGTCATATCGCTGTATCGCCTTACGCGCCAGCCCCTCTAATCTTCTGATAATCGCCTCCATACATTTTTATTTTCATAATAAGTATAACAACAAACAATCGATTTTGCCAAATATGAATGTCGATGAATTATTACGAAATACGACGAATATAAAAGATAAATCACTGCATAGTTAAAAAATACCATAAATTAGGTTGACAATCTTTATTTCCTGTTGTACAATGATGTAGCGAATAAATCAAAGGACGCAGTTTTATGATAATCGTCGTCGATGGAACAATCTAATCAAGGACGAAATGAGATAGATCTGCTGTTAAGGAAAGGACAATTAAGATGAAATCATTTCTCGCAAA
>CAYJMO010000041.1:5961-7241 GCA_964371365.1 uncultured Oscillospiraceae bacterium | reverse complement strand
ACTGGTATCTGCTCGATGCCGCCGGTTTACCGCTCGGACGTGTTGCCGCAAAGGCCGCTTTAATGTTACGCGGTAAGCACAAGGTCACATTCACACCGAACGTCGACTGCGGCGACTTTGTGGTTATAGTCAACTGTGATAAGGCAGTATTGACCGGCAACAAGCTGACACAAAAGTATTATCGTCATCACTCCGGTTGGGTGGGCGGCCTTAAAGAGGTTCAATACAAGACCTTGATGGCAACCCGTTCTGACAAGGCGATGTACCTTGCGGTCAAGGGTATGTTACCCTCAAACTCCATCGGTGCAAAGGCTCTCACCCGTCTGAAGGTTTACAAGACCGGTGAACATGCCAACGCGGCACAAAAACCCGAAGCTATCAGCTTGTAATCACAAGTACAGGAAAGGAACAGCATAATTATGTATGAATCAAAAGCTTATTTTTATGGCACCGGTCGCCGTAAGAGCAGCGTAGCCCGTGTTAGAATTTACAGCGGTGAGGGCAAGATACAGATAAACAATCGTGATATTGACGACTACTTCGGTCTTGAGACATTGAAGTTGGTTGTGCGCCAACCGCTCGTGCTCACCGGTCTTGTCAACAACTACGACATCAAGGTAACCGTTGCCGGCGGTGGTGTTTCGGGACAGGCAGGAGCAATCCGTCACGGTCTTTCCCGTGCACTTTTACAGGCTGATGAAAATCTTCGTCCGGCACTAAAAAAAGCAGGATTTTTGACACGTGACCCACGTATGAAAGAGCGTAAGAAATACGGTCTTAAAGCTGCAAGACGTGCACCGCAGTTCAGCAAACGTTAGTATTAAAAATTGGTTTTATGACCTGTTGGTATCTTAGAAAAAAAGAAAAGTTGAGGCGTGCAGTCGAGGCTGTGCCGCCTCGCTTTTGGTTATCCCTAATTTCAGTGCCGCTGTGTACGCTGTCTCTTGCAGTGCTTTCCCACCCTCTTGACATGGTGGTTATCACCGACGAGCAGGAGAGAAGTGAGCTTGTTGTTGGCTACGGTCTTGAGACGTCGCAGATTGTCGAGATGGCCGGTTTCGATGAGGAGGGGGTCGAGACAGTATCGCGAACCACCGACAACTACAGCGATGTTATCCATGTAGACTACGCATTCCCGGTGAATATCCTCGCCGACGGGGAGAATAAAACGGTGTATACCCACGAGCTGACGGTTGAGACTTTGCTCTCTCAGTACGACATAACCCTCGAGGGGGATGATTTTGTCCAACCTTCTGCCGATACCCCACTTGTCGGAGATG
>CAYJMO010000041.1:0-5951 GCA_964371365.1 uncultured Oscillospiraceae bacterium | reverse complement strand
GAAATTTTTCGTGTCGACTATGAGACCGAGGCGATAACCGACATCATCCCTCATGAGACGGAAAATCGCACCTCCTCACTAATGAACAGGCGCGTTGACCGTCCTGCATTGCTAATTGAGGGGGTAGACGGCGAGGGTACATTAACCTATGAGCATAAATTCATCAATGACGAGTTGGTCGAGACAACGCTTATTGACGAGGATCTCGTTAGCGAACCGATCACCGAGGTGATTTTATCCTACGGCCCGGAACCGGTCTCACCGTTGAGCGAAGGCTTTGAGGCTTATCCTATAGTGGACGGAGTTCCGACAAACTTCAAGTCGGTCATATCAAACGGCATCGCAACCGGATACTATTCCGCAAGGGGCAGTGGGTCGTCCGGCATAGGTCTGTTCTATGGCAGTTGCGCCGTCAACCCAAATGTCATCCCATACGGCAGTAAATTATACATAACCTCTGCGGAAGGGGATAGCTTTATCTACGGTTATGCAATAGCAACCGACACCGGCACCGCGCTGATGGAGGGGATAATAGACGTCGACCTCTTCTATGAAACCTACAACGAGAGCGCGATAAACGGCAAACGGATAGTCAACATCTATATTTTAGAATAGGCGAGGTGATATTGGAGCTTTTTACAAGGCACAATAAAAAGATCGTGATGGCGCTTTATGTTATGACGATTATATTTACCGGCGTATTTTTTGCACTGGAAAGAGTGCAAACGGTGGACTACAACTCCATAAACGGTGATTTTCAGAGCTATAATGTCTTTCGCCGTGTTTTAGATGGACAGACACCCTACCTTGACTTCACCAACTACATTGGATTTGCCCCGATAGCGATAAATATACCGTTGTTGCTGTTCGACTCAACATTTTCCGCCAGCCTTTTTGTGACGAACCTTACCGCAAACATTGTTTTTTCGCTGTCGGTACTTGTCATTTTATTTCTGATAACAAAAAACCTATATATCAGCTGTTTTGTTTCGGCGTTGATCCCGAAGTTTATCTCGACCGGGATTTTGACCACCCTGATCGGCGCAAAATACGGCTACATCTGGACTGCACGATTTGCCGACCTTTTCACCCCGTCTAACTCGATGAGGGGAACAAGGTCGTTTTTGCCGTTCCTTTTTATCATCATTGTGTTTATTGCGATTTTTTTATTAAAAAGATATAAAAACAGGGATGTGTTAATCCTCGACGAGCTGACACGGTATAAAAGCGTTGCGATACTCGGCGTTTTGTTCGGTGCCGGCGTGGTGTGGAGCAACGACTTCGGCTTTGCTTGTGTGGCGGCATTTGTGCTGATACTGCTCACCGTGAACATTTTTTATGCGAAAGCCGGATTTTTAAGGCTGATAAAGTTGCTGTTGATCGCCGGATTGTCGGTGATGGTAGGGCTTTTGTTTATCACAACCATCATTACAAACGGTAACCCAACTGCGTGGCTATCGGCCACACTTTCCACCGCTGAATATCAGTTCTTCTACTTCAATGGTTCGAG
The DNA here is from genome assembly GCA_964371365.1 of uncultured Oscillospiraceae bacterium. GTDB lineage: Bacteria > Bacillota > Clostridia > Oscillospirales > Ruminococcaceae > CAYJBH01. Next base: position 4,441 of record CAYJMO010000041.1, on the reverse strand, counting down.
CGGCATGGCAACACTTCCCTACATTTTCACAAACCTCACTCTTTGGCTCTATACCCTGCCATGGCTTGTCATGATAGCCTTTCATCTATATCGTTTGATAAAGGGCAAAGCCAAAAATACCGACGTTGCCCTTGTATTTATTGCACTGTCGGTGGTCATAGCCACCTTTGCCTATGTCGCGAGCGGCAGTGGGTACAACTTTCGGGAGGCGATAGAGGTCTACCTTGTCATATTTGCTATCGGCTATTGTATCAAAGCGATAGACTGCCTGCTTAAAGAGAGATCAAGACTTTTAAAGATTGCCGGAGGCACACTGCTTTTATTACTCTGCGGGTATAACGCGCTACAGATAGCGACCTTTTCGCCGATACATGCCGGGAGTTACTATCCCGAGCTCGGCGGATACAGCACCTTTGATAAGGCACTCGCCGAAACGAGCGAGCTCATCGGAGACGAGCAGATTTTTTCAACCTACGCCACAGGAGTTGAGGTAGTTACAGGGCAGTTCCAACCCACCGGCAGTGACTATATAATCCACGCCCTCGGTAAAGAGGTGCAACAGGACTATGTTGACACCTTTGTCGAGGGGGAATATCGATATGCGCAAACACCATCCATGTCGCTCGGCGGATGGTTGGCAAACCAAAATTGGTACTTTTATCGCGAACTTCTTGCAAACTATGAGAGGGTTTACAGCACGGAATACAGCCACATATGGGAGCGCACCGAACCGCAGTATATTGACGCTAAAGTCGAGTTTACACTGTCCCGTATAGACGATAGCAGCTATGAAATAATCTGCACCTCTGAATACAAAGGGGAGTTTATCGCGGATTTCAACTTTGTGTATAAAACGGAATTCCGTTCAATATTATCAAAACTCTCCTCACTCGGACGCACTTCGGTGAGGGTCGGCACCAACATCGTGGCGGACGATGATAGCTATAGCGGTTTGCTTTTGCCATCTGAGGGGGAAGCGCACTTTCCTATAGAGATAAGGGATGGTATTGGCAGTACGATAATCTCCACCGCCTACTCACAAGGAGCGGAACTCGAGATTGAGTCGGTCGAGTACATCCACGCTCTCCCGATGCTATATTTAGGTGGGGGCGATGAATAATAGAATAAACAGATATAATATCGTCTTTTGCGCCCTCGTAGGGGTCGCTGTCTTTTTGTTAATCTACGGTGTGCGGCCGCTTGATGTGACCTATGACGACTGGATTTTTAACGGCTACGTCGAGACCGATATACTTCAGCACTATGCAGGTTGGCTCGCGTATCGCAACACCGGTGAGATATTTCCTTTGACCTTTACCGATTACATATCCTTTCCATATGGTGATTACGCGTCTCTTGCCGACGGCATACCACTTGCCATGTTGCTCTTTAAACTCATTGATCCCATACTGCCGGCGACGTTTCAGTTTTTTGGCATTTTAATCTGTCTTTCCTTTATACTTCAATCGGTCTGCGGTGGACTGCTGATCGGTGAGTTCACTCAAAACAGATTTTCTATAGTGTTATCCGGAGCTGTTTTTTGCCTTAGCCCCATAATGATTGAGCGTGCATTTCGGCACACGGCGTTGTCCTTTCACTTTTTAATCTTACTCGCTATCCTTTTATATTTCAAAGCGAGGAGAGAACCGTCTCACAAAATTTTTGTCGGCTTTGCGTTGCTTATTATGCTGTCGGTGACACTGCACCTATATTTCACACCTATGATTGTCGGTTTTGCGCTTGCGGCGTTGTTGGACGTTGCCGTCAATAAAAAGGTCAGACTTTCCTATCTTTTGATATTTTTAGCAGGCATTGTCGGTGCGTTTATACTATGCTATCTGCTCGGTTTTTTAGGGTTGGGGATCAATAACACGAGCGGTTATGGAAGTATGGGCATGAACCTCAACGCCCTTTTTAACCCGACCAGCCTTGACACCAACTGGTGGGTGCCGGGGCAGGGGAGACTAGACTGGTCACTTTTTCTGCCAATGAGGGCGCTATCCCTCAACAATATTGAGAGCTTTAACTATCTCGGGATGGGTGTTCTTGTTACACTTTTTGCCGCCATTGTTTTCCTACTCTTTAACTTTAAGTGTAAAATCCAGTGCATTATAGCATTTTTAAAGAAACATCCTTTTCTTATCGGATTCGCAGCTTTTTCCACACTGTTTGCCGTCACGAATACAGTTTCAGCATTTAGTTATACTCTTTTTACCGTGCCACTGCCCCAAATGATCCTTGATCTTTTCGATGTTTTTCGTGCAAGTGGACGTATGTTCTGGTCTGTAAACTACCTTATAGTATTTGGTGCTATCATTTTTTTGATAACCCTCACCTCTAAACGTCGCTTTTTGGCACAATCGGCACTTGCTTTACTGCTTGTTATTCAGCTTGTTGACCTTATTCCGGCGCTTAGCTACAAACACGACTATTTTGAAAAAACTGCTGTGTACAAAAATCCCGACGCTGAAAAGATTGTTGAATTTATGGATGATACCGACATTTTTTACACCCTTGAACTGCGAGAGGACCGTATAATGAGTGTGTATTTGTACAAACAGGACAAAAAAACAAATATCCACCTCATAAGTCGAGATGGATATATGGTTGATGAGTTAATGAGTGATATGCAGAATACATACAACCTGCTTTTGGAGGGTGTATCGCCCTATAATGCCACCTACTTTACCACTGAGTTTGAAAAAGCGGAGCAAATATTAGAGGCGAACCCGGATTTGGAGATGACGTCGACGAACGAGGGGTATATTTTAAGGTTTTAGTATAAACTTATATCATTTAATACACCTATCTTGATGGCTGAAACACGGATATCAGCTTTTGTCATTACCTCCCGGGGTTGCGGTGACAGACTGTAGCGTAAGCCGTTTATTAGTATAATGTGATAAAATTTTGTACACTGCGGAAGCAAGCGGAACACTGATTATCATTCCGACAATTCCACCGAGACCACCGCCAACAACTACAGCCGCAAGTACCCATACACCGGGGAGCCCTATTGTACTGCCGACTACCTTTGGGTAGATAACGTTGCCTTCCAACTGTTGAAGTACGATGACAAAGATAACGAAGAACAAAACCTTGTCCGGTGCCGTTAAAAGAATAAGAACTCCACCTAAAATTGCACCAAGGTATGCCCCAACTATCGGAATTAGCGCTGTAAGCCCAACAAACATTCCAACGGCACCGGCATACGGGAAACGGAATATTAACATACCGAGCGTACAAAGACAGCCAAGGATTACGGCCTCGGTGCATTGACCGATTATATAGCTGTGAAATGATTCGTTGACGGTCTTTAAGACAAAGTTTGTTGTATCGGAGGTCTTTGGTTTAATAAAAGCCTTTTGAACCTTTAACAGCTGGTTTTGGATGGTTTCCTTTGCAAACAGTAAAAATATTGCAAAGGTTATTGCCATGAAGATATTAAACACACCACTTGTTATGCTGGATATGATTATTACGGATGAATCAAAAACAGTGCCTATACCACTCGTCAAATACATTGCGGCACTACTTAAAAAACTTGAAATGTCAATTTCGTTAAAATAATCAAGAATATATTCAGCGATGGACGGAAAGATGTGTTGGTTTGCGATTACCCAAGATTCGATACTACTTATCAAAACGGGCAACTCTTCAAGAGCCACCGAAAAAGCACGTGTTATCTCGGGGATTACTACCGCTATAACAAGTATAACTATTCCGAGAATAAGTAAGATGGATAGTAGTAAACACACACCGCGACGGCTGCCGTTAATAAACTTATTTTTGGCTTTGGGAAAATATATCTTTTCAAATTTGGTAAGAGGGATATTAAGTATATATGCTATTGCAATTCCGGTAAATAATGGGGATGCGATATTTAATACTGTTGCAGCTACATCCGATACAGCAGGGAGGTATAGCACAAAAAGTAGTATTGCCGCAGCGACAAACATAATTTTATAGACCTTTTTATTTTCGTTCCACCCTTTCATAACAACCTCATTTAATGATGAATTCATAGACTGCTACCCTTACATTCCACACATTTATCGAAACAAACCCTTTTGGATTGTAACTACGTCGATATATTCGTGAGAGGAAAAACTTGATTAGATATGTGTCGATTTATGGGGTAATCTGCTATGTTTTCTATATTCTACCACATTTTCAAAGAAATAAAAAGTGTAAATACAAATATTTGTCATTGTCTGCCCTCAGCGAGACAGCGTCTCTTATTTTAACAACGATATATTTGCGACATCACTCACTTTTGCACAATTATTGCAAAGAAATATGTACAATACGTAAAACACTGAATTTTTTTGACATAAATAGATTTTATGTATTGACTTTTTATATGTATTTGTGTTAAAATATATACTGTTGTCAAGTGATAATGCACGACAATTGATATGCGAGGGTGGCGGAATGGCAG
>CAYJMO010000040.1:0-18861 GCA_964371365.1 uncultured Oscillospiraceae bacterium | reverse complement strand
AAAGCGAAAATTCAGCAGATAGCATCAATTAAAGCCGTAAAATTGGCACGTTTTGACAATTTTACAACAAACGCTTAGCGTTTGTACAGAGTGTCAAAAAAACCTGTAAATCCCTTAAAATGTCAAATTCGGTGACAATGCGCATTATGAACTATGTTCAAAAACGAATTTGACCTTCGACAAATGGCTTCGCAAAGCCATTTGTGGGGGAGGGTACCGGGAGGGGATGCATCCCCTCTCGGGGCTGTCGAACTTTTTCGACAGCCTGAACAAACGCTTAGCGTTTGTATTAAATAACTTGTTATTCAGTAGGCTTTAACTTATATTTGTCCAAAGAATAGCATAAAAAACTTTGATGTGTGGTTTTTGTGCGTATGATTTTCCAACAAATAAAGTTTTAGTTGCTATACTCTCTTTTGAAGTTAACCTGCGGTGTTATGCGTTTTATAAGCGAATATGTCAAGCTTGAAAGTGCAATCAGATCATGTATATCGCAGGTTTCCACCGCAGTGTGGGTGTATCTACAGGGAAAGCCGAGGTCTATCACCGGCACACCCTCGCCCAACAGTTGCACATAGGAGGCATCGGTCAACAACCCACTTGTCGCAATGTTTTGTAGCGGAATATCCTCGCTTTCGCAAACCTCACGAACGAGGTCGACCATTACGGGGTGCGGTATCACACCGTTGAGTGTGCCGCGCCCGTGGAAGGTGTATCGGCTCATGACCGGTCCGTCGCCGAGCTTCACCGCAAAAACACCTTTTGTGTCGGGGGTGTCTCCGCTGATTGCAACGTCAAGTGCCATGGCGCAGTCCGGTTTTATGTAACCTGCCGCCACTGCCGCACCGCGCAGGTTATACTCCTCCAACACCGTTGCCGTCAGATAGACGTTGACGCCGCAGTCCTTTCCGCTGAATTTCTCGGCGAGATCGAGTAGGACTGCACAGGCGCCGCGATTGTCCATCGCCGTGCCGTAACAAAGTGAGTTCATCTCTCGAAAACGGGGTCGATATATAATCGGATTTCCTATCTGCACCCCTGCCTTTAGTGCCTCTTCTCGAGAGCGAAAACCGGCATCAACATACAGCTGCGCAAGTTTTGCCACCGTGTACTTCTCCTCTGCCGGGGTTATGTGATGGGAACGGTTGCCGACAATCGCCGTGAGGTATCCGCCGTCAGCAGTCCCGAGCAATACTTCCAATCCTGGTAGGATTTTCTCCGGAATCCCCCCCACGCGATCGATGGTGATAAAGCCGTCGTCGTCGATATTTTTGACTATTAGTCCGAGCTGATCCATATGCCCGAACACCATCACGTTTTTGGCATCCGGCTTTTGGCTTTTGAACACCGCGGTGATATTCCCTATATTGTCGGTCAGTATATCGTCGGTATAACGTTCAAACTCACGCCTTATGTATCTGCCGACATTTATCTCATGCCCTGACATCCCCTCCAACAGACAAAGCTCTTTCAGTATCTTTTTCATTTCTCTATTCCTCGTTAACCAAAACCGCTTTAATGACCTGCTGTGATGGGTCTTGAAACACCTCTATAGCCCTTGCCGAGTCAGCCATATCAAATCGGTGAGATATGAGTGGTTTGACGTCTATATCGCCCCTCGCCATCATCTCGATGGCTATGTCGCACTCTCTGTCAAACCCTGTGCAACCCACCATGTTAAGCTCGCGGTGCAAGAGCGGGTAGAGTTCCATCTCTGCCGTGGGTTTTGCCGCCCCAAAAAAGGCGAGTGTTCCCCTTTTTCTTGTCATCAGAGCCGCCTGAGAATAGGTTTTGCCGATACCCACCGCCTCCAATGTTACATCGGTGCCGATACCGTCACACAGCTCCCTTACCGCCTCGACAGGGTCGCATGTTTTGGAGTTGACGACGTGGTCTGCGCCAAATTTTTTAGCGAGTTCGAGATGATGCTCCTCGATATCAATAGCGATAACCTTGCCCGCGCCTGCGAGTTTTGCCATCCTCACCATGCAAAGACCGATAGTCCCTGCGCCCATCACCGCAACACGGTCACCGAGAGAGATACCTGTCCTGTTGATGACATGGATTGCGTTCGCGACCGGCTCCACCATCGACCCCTCGTCGAACGAGAGGTTGTCCGGTAGGGTGTGAAGATGGGAGGAGGGAACCTTGACATAGTCCGCCATAGCCCCCTGCACGAATCCCCGCAGGGCAGAACCGATTATCTTCGCTTTTTCACAGACGTTGTACCAACCGTGTGCACAGGCATAACAACTGTTGCAGCGGAACTGGGGATTGACGACAACGCGCTCACCGACATTTTTGTCCTTGACATCGGCGCCTACTTCGGCGATTATACCAGCCGCCTCATGTCCCATTATCAGCCCCTCAACACGACCTTTGGAGTTCTCGTCCAAAAAGCCGTGCACGTCGGAGCCGCAAAGCCCGTTTGACTTGACCTTTACCAACACCTCGTCCCGTTCCAACGTGGGCATTTCCACGCTTTCAAGGCTCAATCGCCTCGGACCATTTCTTACAACAACAGCATTCATATCTGCCATGTCAGCCTCCTTAATATAGCAATTTAAGTAGTATAGTCTTTCGACTTGAAGACAAACGATATTAACGCTCTACAACATTTAGCTTTTTCAGTTCGTCAATAAAAATCTTCATATCCCGTGTCGGATCGTCGGACGATATCAGCGGCTCACCCACTACAATGACGCTCGCGCCATATTCTACCGCCTTTTTAGCCTCCTCAATATCATATACTGCGAAGGACAAGGGTGCCTTTGTCACCTTTGCAATGTCTCGAAGTGCGTCCAGAGGGGAGGCATCGGGATTTTCACGTTTTTGGTCGACACCAAAGTGCACCATGATATAGTCGGCGCCCATCTGTTCGTATTTTATTGCTGCGTTCACAATATCCTTGACGTTGAACAAATCCACCGTCACATCTATGCCCTGTGCCTTGCCCTCGGCGATAGTCTCTCTCACCGTGATGTCCGGCGCGAGTGCCGTCACGGTGACATTCTTTGCACCGCGTTGTTTTGCGGCGCCGACATACCTTTTTGCACCAGCGATTATCATAAAATCGACCAGGACATACTCGCTCGGGAAACGGGAAGTGACATAGTCTATGGCATGTACTCCCTCAAATTTGTTGAGCGGATTACCTATCTCCAACCAATCTGCGCCGGATTTCACGGCGCAGTCGGCGAGGTATGCCGCCTTTTCATTTTCAATGCAGTCAATCGCTATCTGTACAATCGGTTTCATCTACAACTCCTTATCTCAGTGAATTAACCTTGTCCATAAACCTTTTTACACGCTCACAGTCTACACCGTTTTCAAACTTGCCGTCGATTTTAAAGGTTGTTCCCACGACAGCACCATCGGCTATGGCGAGTTGCTCCTCGACGTTTTCAAGGCGAACGCCGGTGTTCGCAAAAACGACGGTGGAGGGGACGGCGTCCTTAACCTTGCGCAATATTTGGCTGTCGGTGCCTGCACCTGCCGTGATACCGCTGACACAAAGGGCGTCCGGTTTGCAGTTAAAGACGGTGGTTTTTGCCACCTGTTCTATGTCACGGTCGGCAAGATATTTCGCCGCTTCCGGCACTATGTTAAACAGGCATTTGACGTCGCCGGCACCTATCGCATTTTTGTGGCGGACAGTTTCACCGCAGTTGGTGTCCCATGTGCCGAAGTCGGAGGCATATACGCCGGTGAAAATCTCACGGACGAACTTCGCGCCGGTTGCCTTTGCAAGGTCGAGGGATTTTTTAGCATCCCAGAGGACGTTGACACCATACGGAATCTTTATGTCGCATTTAAGTCGACCTATGACCATCGCCATCGCCGCCACAGTCTCCACCTTTACGTCGGTTAGGTATGGCAGGCTGAACTCGTTGGAGAACATAACGGCATCGACGCCGCCCTCCTGCAAGCCCATCAAATCCTTGCGTGCCATCTCGTATACCCATTCCATCCCCTTGTCATCGTCATAATAAGGGTCGCCGGGCATTGCCTGCATATGGCACATTGCAATAATAGCCTTATCTTTTCCTATAACCTCTTTTAACCAGCTCATAATCTCTCCCTTTCATTAATAGTTTAAATTACCATCGTAAGTTTGTTTGTGCACATCGCTATCGCATCCTCAAGTGCTACGGCGATGCCGCCGTCCTTTGGTGAGGGGATAACAATATTTGCCTGTTCAAGAATGTGTTGTTGCGCCGTGCAGGGGACATAAAATCTCTGTGTCAGCTGTTTCATTGAAATGTCGGTGTCGCCGTCTCCCGCTGCAAACTTGTATCGGGAGGCATACCCCAACATCTCACACAGTATGGACAGTGCTCTGCCCTTGTTGACGCTTCTGCTTGTAACCTCATAAAAGTGTCTGCTCGCCGCAGTACAGTTGAAGATGTTACGGTTGAAATAACTGCTTTGTATTCTCTTTAATGTGTCGGAGTCCTCGTGGGTCAACAGCACCTTTATAATATCACTGTTGATATCCGACAGGCTCGCCATCGGTGCGGTTTTATCCTGTAACACCCCACGCAAGGCAAGTGTTGAATTGCAACAAAGATTTACCGTGTATTTTTCGGTGTAGACGGTGATGCTCAGACCTTCCTCATTATCCATTAACCTTTTAAGCACTGTTGTTATCTCTCGCACCATCGGCATGACAAACAGCGTTTTCATGTTTATGGTGTCGTATATCATAGCGCCGCCGTACATTATGCAGGGAATGTCCACGCCTAAATGTCGTGCGAGCTCTAACGTACTCTCTATCCCCCTACCTGTACTGAGTGTGAAGTTGCCTATCGTACGAAATTGCAATAGCATTTTCAGCACGTCATCATGCACCGCATGTCCACTTTGTACAAGTGTTCCGTCGATATCACTGACAAAAACAGCAGATAATGCATCCATCGTCCCCTCCGACTTTATATTGTTCCGTCCCATGTTGAGACGGTAGCGACCGATTTTTCCTCTTCGTTAAACCACTTTGTAGTCACCACCTTGGTCTCGGTGAAAAAACGGAAAGCATCCTTGCCGAGGCAGTGCATATCGCCGAAAAAGCTGTTTTTGTGCCCCGAGAATGGGAAAAAACCTACCGGAACCGGTATGCCGACATTTATTCCGACCATTCCGCCGTCCGTCTTGCGCGCAAACTCCCGTGAATAATATCCGCTTTGGGTATAGATGACCGAGCCGTTTGCAAAAGGATTATTGTTCATAAGGGTTAAACCCTCTTCAAAGGTTTTGACCCTTTTAATGCACAGTACCGGACCGAATATCTCCTGGGTGCCCACCGTCATATCCTCACTCACGTTGTCGAGGATGGTCGGCCCTATATAGAATCCGCCCTCGTATCCCTCGACCACACAGTCTCTTCCATCCAACACCAGCTCTGCGCCCTCGCTGATGCCTTTTTCTATCCAGTCCAGCACGTACTGTTTGTGGCCGGCGTTTACAAGCGGACCCATACCGCTGGATTCAAGATAGGCAGGACCCACCTTTAGCTCCATGGCTCGTGCCTTTATCTCTGCTATCAAGCTATCGGCTATCTCCTCCTGCACCACCACTACCGGCAACGCCATACAACGCTCACCGGCGCAACCGAATGCGGAGTTGATTATGCCTGCTGCGGTCCTCACCACCGGTGCATCGTTTAAAACAAGGGCGTGATTTTTTGCCTCGCATAATGCCTGAACGCGTTTCCCGTGCGCTGCCGCGGTGGAGTAGACGTGTAATCCGACCTTGGTTGAGCCCACAAAGGAGATACCTTTAATATCCGGGTCGGTCAAAAACCGCTCTGCCTCGTTGCGTGAGCAGGTCACCACATTCAAAACTCCGTCCGGTAGACCGGCCTCCTTATACAACGCGGCAATTCTAAGCGCCGTCTGAGGAGTGAAAGAAGAAACTTTGAGGATGATGGTATTACCACATGCGACACAGGCAGGCACCATCCATCCCATCGGTATCATGGCGGGGAAGTTAAAAGGAACAATACCTGCAAAAACCCCGATAGGTTCATGATACAGCACGGTATCAAATCCGGAGGAGGTGTCCATAAGGCTCTGCCCCATCATCTGTGCCGGTGCGCTTATCGCGAGCTCTGTGCCCTCTTTCGCTTTGAGGACATCACCCTGCGCCTCTGCCAAAATCTTGCCGTTTTCAGTTGCGACGAGGTTTGTGAGTTCGTCGAGGTTTGCAATTATCAGATCTCTCACCTTATAGAGGATCTGCACCCTTTTCATAACCGGTGTCGCCGACCAGGATTCGTATGCTTTTTTAGCGGATTTAATAGCTAAGTCAATCTCCTCGTCGGTGCAACACGGTACTCGGGCTATAACCTCGCCGGTGCTTGGGTTATATGCATCCTGATACTTGTCAGCCGCGGATTCAATAAACTGTCCGTTGATGAATGGATTTAAAACCTTCATGTTCTTCCTTTCTTTGTATTGAGTATATTAATAGTCTACCTTTTGAATTCTGTTTAAAAGAATTACCGATAATCCGAAAATGATCACTAACATTATGAATGATAGTGCCGAGCTGTAGCCTATATGCCAGAATGTGAAACCCTGGAAATATGCGAACAGGTTGAGTGTCTCTGTGGCGTTGCCGGGACCGCCTGCCGTCATTGCCATGATGGAGTCAAAGCGGCGAATAGCGTCCATAACACGGAACAGCAATGCGAGCAACATCATGGGTTTTACAAGCGGTAAGGTGATGTGCAGGAACTGATTTATCTTGGTCGCGCCGTCGATTGTCGACGCCTCATAATAATCCTTGCTTATAGATTGCAGACCAGCCAAAAGGATAACTGCCACAAAGGGTGTCGACATCCATATGTCGGTGATTATGACAGTCAGAAGTGCCGTTGAGCTGTCACCCAGCCAGTTGACCTTGTCTATGCCGACAAGCGAGAGGAAATAGTTTATCATACCGAGATCGGTGTTGAATAACATCCTCCACATGATACCGGATACGACCGGAGTTATCATCATCGGGATAATATACAATCCCCTGACTATCTTTACCCCTAAGAACTCACGGGAAAGCAGTAACGCTATACCCATTCCACATACCATCTGACCCACCACGGTGGTGGTGACCTGTACTATGGTAATCCATACCGAGTGCCAAAAGTCGTTATCGGTAAACGCTCTGACAAAGTTGTCAAAACCGACAAAGGTTGCTGTATCTGCCGACAGTAACGAGTATTCAAAGAGCGATATACCCACGGAGAAAAGCAGCGGCACAACAGTCAACAAAAATAGCAGAAAAAAGGAGGGCGCCATCAATAAAAATTGCTCCACTTTATCTTTAGTAGAATAATTGCTATCTTTTAACTTAATACCGGTTGCCCCTTTTCCTTTTTGGACGACGATGACATTTTCATTTTCTGTTGCCTTAGTCATTACATTTCCTCCCTTATAAGTGAATTGTTGGTCTTGTTGTTTTCTCGGACATCATAACATTATTTATGATGTCCGAGAAAGGATATTTTAGTTGGTTTAATTATCCATAAGATCGGTCAAACCGTCACGTTCCAGTATCTCAATAATGGTGTTGTTGGTGTTGATCATTGCTTCTTCGGCGCTTAGGTTGCCTGCGGCTACATCGGATATAGCGACCGCCAACTCGGCGCGGATTTCAGCGGTTTGTGCCAATACGGGGAAGTAGATAGGTGCCGCGTTCTCCAGACCTTTGACTGCGGCGGAGGCGAGTTCAGGGTGGATGTATTCGCCGATATCGGCATGACCTAAAACATCGGATCTTGCAGGTGCGGTGTTCACACCGGACATAGTCTGTCCCCAGGTGACATCAAATCCGGTCAGGTACTGCATCAGTTGCCATGCGGCGTCCTTTACCTGCGAGTTTGCCGCCATCATGAATACCCACGGTGAGCCGATGGTCTTGCCCTCGTCCAGAGTTAAAAAGCCTACATCTTCATATACCGCGGATGCCTCCGGGTCCAGCACGTTGCCGGCGATGGAGTTGGTGTCTATCCACATTGCCGCCTTGCCTTGTTGGAATGCTAACATGGAATCTTCCCAACCGTAGTTTGCAATGCCGTCCGGTGCGTATTGATGGAAATCTGCGAAGAACTGTGTTGCAGCCGCGGCTTCCGGTCTGTCCAGAACTGCGATGTTGGGAGAATCCGGCACGTTGTACCAGTCACCACCTTGCGAGAACCAGAGCATAACCCAAAGAAATGTATTTTGATTTTGCTCTCTTGTACCGCGGAAAACTATGCCGTACTTCTCGTTTTCAGGGTCATATATCTGCTCTGCCGCTTCTAAAACTTCGGCAAGGGTTTCGGGGGGATTTTCGGGATCAAGACCTGCATCCGCTAACATTGCCTTGTTGTAATAAAGAATGTTTGTGCCCATCTGATATGTAACACCGTAGCGCATACCGTCGCGGACAACTATGTCATGCATGGACTCAGAAAGTCCGTCTTTCCATACAGGATCGGTTTTTGCCGGATCGTCGATATAGGCGTTGAGCGGCTCTGCCCAGCCCGGATCAAGTATCTGACCCCACATGCTGTTGGAGGACATGAATACGTCGTATGTTGCCTCGTTACCGGATAGGCTTAGAAGAAGTTTTTGGAGATATCCCGATTCAGCGACACTCTCGACGCTGACCGTCATGCCGGTGGCTTCTTCAAAATCCGGCAGATAGTTTACAAGGTCATCGGACTGCGGTCCGGAAGATAATCCGAGGTTAACTTCAATACCCTCAAAAGATGCGGCGGCGTCTTCGGTGCCCTCCGACGATTCGGCGGGTGCGTCGGGTTCACTTGTGCCCTGCTCTGACTCCGGCTGGGAACATGACGCGAGTAAACTCGTTATCATACCCAAAGCCAACATTAAACCAATGATACGTTTTTTCATTTTTTCCTCCAATCAATCTGTTGTGTGTTTATCCTTTTACTGCCCCGCTTGTAAGACCGCTTACAAGACTTTTTTGACTAACCATGGTGAATATTAGGATCGGAATAACAACCATTACAGCCGCCGCGCACAGTTCACCCCAGTTTGTTCCGGAGGAACTCATGAACTGTTGAATAGCCAGCGAAACTGTCTTTGTGTTTTTTCCGGTCATAATCAATGCGTAGAAGTACTCGTTCCAACTCATCATAAATGCAAACATACTACATGTTGCAATGCCGGGCATTATTATAGGAACGACTACCTTTATAAGTGAAGCGGTTCGGGAACATCCGTCAATCATCGCCGCCTCCTCAATCTCGCCGGGAACTCCCTTTACAAAGCCCATTATAAGCCATGTCACAAAGGGCAACACTGTGGTGAGATACAAAAGGCTAAGTGTGAAATGTTGATCCAAAATACCTAACTCACGATATACTACATAGAAGGGAAGTATTATTCCCATCGGTGGAATCATCCTCGAAAGGATAATCCACAGCCCCATCGCTCGTCCACTTTTTCCGGTATTTCTTGCTAAAGAGTAACCGGAGGTCACGCCGAAAATTATCGCTATCACGGTGGTGATTATCGCAACGATGAAACTGTTGAGATAACTCTCCAGAAAACCATCCGAGGTAATGACCGAAGCATAGCTATCAAAGTTCGGCAGGAATATCCACTGTGGCGGAAGTGCAAAAGCGTCTAACTTTGTCTTCATTGAAGTGGATATCAACCAGTAAAGCGGAAATAATGAGCAAAGTACAATCACAACGGTCACTACATTTAAAAGTACACGTTTTACTCCTTTATCCCCTGTTGTCATTTTCTCTCCTTTCTTGTTTTTGATTTGACTATAGTCTACCACAGAAAAATCCAAAAAGAGTGCACTATTTTTTTGTGTATAGTGGATTATTTTTTAGATAAACAAGAAAAAAACAACACATTTTTTTAATCAATATGTTGTTTTTTATTGAAAAATATGAATTGGTGGTGTATAATACATTTGTTGTTCTATTGTTTGGGCTGTTTGATTTTTAACTCCACCACCGTTCCCTCGCCATCGGACTTTATTGTTAATGCGGCATTTTCTTTATAGTGTATTTTAAGGCGCTCCTTTATATTTCTAATGCCAAAGTTACTTCCGTTGCTCACAAAAGGTGCAGGAGTTGGCAGTTCTTGGTCGTTGTTGATTGCATCCAGGACATTTTGTGGCACTCCAACCCCGTCGTCTGAAATCTCTATTATCAGGGTGTCCTCCACTATATTTGCCGTGACGGTTATCCGTCCACTCGGCTCCTCCTTCTCCATAATACCGTGAATTATAGCGTTTTCCACAAGTGGTTGAAGTGTGAGTTTGATGATGTCTAACTTTTCCAGTCCCTCGCAGTAGTCCACCTCAAACTCGAGTTGAGATTCAAATCGTATCTGCTGTAACTTAAGATATGTCGTGGTGTGTTCCAACTCCTCCTTCACCGTGATGACATCTTTGCCTTTAGAAAGCGTAATTCGGTAGAATTTTGACAACAGCTGTACCATGTCGACGATGTCGGTTGCGCCGTGTTTTTGTGCCATCCAGTTGATGCTATCGAGGGAGTTATATAAAAAGTGTGAATCTATCTGGGCGTGCAACAACGAGAGGGTGGCGTTTTTCAGGGCGAGTTCCTCCTCCAGAATCCTCTCGGTAAGCGTCGCGTTTTTATCGTGTAGCGTGCGATGAATCATCAGCACCTTTTTGAGCTCCTCCTTAAAATCGGGGTACTCATCGTCCTCGTCGCTACGCAGTTCCGCCGTAGCTATTCTGTTGAACATGTTTTTGACCCTGTTGTTGAGAGTGTGGGACACGATGATGTCTATGACGATTATCACCGCTAAGAGGCACACCACAAAGATTAAGAATGCCTCGACCGGGACGTCTCCGCTGGATACAATATTCCCCACCGGTGTAAACGCCACCAAAGTCCAGTCGGTGATATCCACATAATAACTGTTAACATGGTATTTTTTGCCGTCATATAACGACAGCGTTTCCATGCCGTCCAGCTCGTCAACACCCACCGAATACATGTCGCTAAAGTTTTCAAACAGCTGATCTGGCGATGTTGAAGAGATTATCCTCCCGTCACTGTCGGCCAACAAAACACAGGCATCTATCGAACTCCTAAGGCTGTTCAACAGGTCGCGCACGTCACTCTCGCTAACATACACACATATAGCACCGCCGAGGTGGCCGAAGACGTTGTAGTTAATAAGGCTCCTCACCCCGCCAAGGTATCTGCCGTCGGCGTCAAAACCCGGCGTTTTTGAGGAAAACATGCCGGTCCAATACACATCGGTGGTGATAAGCTCATCCCGGGTAATGCCGGTCTCACTCAACTGCTCTATGGTTGAAAATCTGTAATTCTGGTTCATATAAACAGGTTGCTCGTCATAGTAGATGGTGGAATATATCGGTATGTTGTTATAGTAGTTGTTGTTAATCAATTTTTGAAGATAGTTGTTATAATGCAACTGCTGCTCAAAACTCTCACCCTCGGCGGAGGGCGTGGCGGAATTTAGCAGGGTCGGATCCAGCACAAGAGTCTCGGAAATCTCTTTCATATGTAGCGTAAGCTCTCGAAGATTGTCGCCGAGGTACTCCACCCCCTGCGCGGTTATATCACGGTTAAACATGTGCATCTGCTCACTCGCGGAGAAAAGGAATATCGTAACGGACAGCAGAACGATGACAAGGTTAATCACAAAGATTGTCACCAATAACTTTGTGCGAAAACTGAGCGCTAATATGCGATGTTTTATACTTTTTGGCTTTTTCAACTGTACCCCCGAATAATAATTTAGAATGGAGATTGTAATGTTCAGTGCGATGATAGTAGATGATGAAAAGAGGACTATAGACGGAATACTGTGCAGTATTAACTGGAACGAATACGAGATAAGCGATATCAGGTGGGCTCAAAACGGAAAACAGGCACTCTCCCGCATTGATGAAAAGTCGGTAGATTTAGTCATCACCGATATCAACATGCCGCGCATGAACGGAATTGAGCTCGCGCAACACCTCTGGGAAAAAAGCCCTAATACAAAGGTGGTGTTCGTGACGGGATATTCCGACATAGACTACATTCGCTCCGCTTTTAAATACGAGGCGGTGGACTATATAATGAAGCCGATTAACGTCAACGAGCTACGGGCGGCAGTACAGCGTAGCATCGAGAGTATAAAACAGGATAATCAAAAAACAAACTATCTTAACGATATAGAGCAAAAATTGACTATCAGCCTTCCGCTGATGCGTGACAGATTTTTCAAACGACTGCTTTTTGGTAGTAATTCCGACATTTCCAGAATATCACACGACATAGACCAACTGGATCTGAAGCTACCACTCGACGGCAACTATGTGGTTTTAGTTTTATTGGTGAACAACTTTAAATATCAGGATGATTGGAACAACCCGATGCTGTTTTCCACCGCACTGATAAACATCACCGAGGAACTTATCTCAAAGGACAGCAAGGGCTATTGCTTTGAAAATAATGAAGATGAGTTTATATGTATTTTACCACTGACGAACGAAGAAATCAATAATAATAATGCATTACAACCGGAAGACAGGTTGCAACTGGCTTGCAACGAGATAAACACTCACCTTGAAAACGTCTTAGGGGTGGCACTCTCCATCGGTGTAGGGAATAAGGTTGCCGGCGTTGTCGGGCTTCGCGACAGCTTTAACAAGGCAAAACAGGCGTTGACCCGCAGGTTTTTCTGCTCGAAAAGCCAGATAATGTTCGATCAAAACAGTTGTGTTATAACCAACCATTCCTATGTCAACCTGGACTTTAACCGTTATCAGCGAATTTATGACCTCACCATGAAAGAGGACTCTTTGCAGGTGCTCAATATCATAGGGGATCTTTTTGTGAGCATCAGCACTGTGGCGAACATTCATAAAAATCAGGTAGTGGTGGTCTGCCACCAAATTGCATCCGCCATCAACAGTGCCCTCCTCGACAGTGCCAACATCAAGGAGGAGGATGAGGACAATATGCTCAAAATATTTGACACTATACAAAATTGTCCTACCGTATCCAAGATGGAGGAGGAGCTTTTAGCATATGCAAGATTTTATGTTGGCAAAAACATTGAAAAAGAGCCCACCGACCAGGATGAAATAGTCACGAGCGTTAAAGTCTATATCGAGAAAAACTACACAAGTCCCATATCGTTGCAGGAGCTCGCAAGCGAAGTTTTTATATGTCAATCATATCTATGTCTTTTATTTAAGCAAAAAACAGGCACAACCCTCACCAACTATATCACGCAGTTGCGGGTGGACAAGGCAAAAAAAATGTTGCGAAACACCGATAAAAAGTTGATTGACATATGCTTTGATGTCGGATTTAACGACAGTAAATATTTTAGCAGGATTTTCAAAAAAAGCACCGGTTATACACCGAGTGATTATCGAGTGCAGTATAAAATGTAGGATTAGACAGCTGAGTGTACGCAATAATCAAACCTGACTACACTACATTAACCCAACAATCCAACTGTCACAAAATAGCGGCCCTACCTAATTGGAAGAGTCGCTATTTTGTGAATTATATTACTAAGTTATCCGCTAAATGTAAAGCGTGATGTCATCGTTTTCAGAGTGTGCGCTTGACTTAGAAGTTCTTCGCTTACCGAAGCTGTTTGCTCTGCAGCAGACGTGTTGATATCTACCACCGAGGCTATCTGTTCCACACCGGCCTTAATTTGCTCGGCAGATACAGCCTGGCTCTCGGTAGCACTGGCAATATCATCCACAAGGGTGCTAAGTTTAGAAGCTCCTTCAAAAATATTTAATATAGAAGCGGAGGTGGATTTAGCCACCTTGTTGCCTTGTTTCACGGCAGATAGTGTCTCTTCAATCAACGTGGCTGTATCTCTTGCCGATTTTGCGGACCGAGAAGCCAAACTGCGCACCTCATCCGCCACCACAGCGAATCCTTTTCCTGAAACACCCGCCCGCGCAGCTTCTACCGCTGCATTAAGTGACAAGATATTTGTTTGGAAGGCAATATCATCAATAGCCTTGATAATATCGCTTATTTCATGTGATTTTTCATTGATTTGCTCCATAGCACGCATCATGTCTTGCATTTGTTCATTGCTTAACTGTAAAGATTCCTGCGTTGCTGTGTTTGCCTTTTTAACCTCTCGTGCATCCTCCGCAGTTTGTTTAATTCTTTCAGACACTTCATCTACTGAAACGGTTAACATCTTAATTGCCGATGACTGCGAGTTGGCGCCTTGAGACATTGCTTGTGCATTATTTGCCAGTTGTTCACTGCCTCCACGCACCAAATTTGATGAATTTTGCAATTCTTTTAGTGTCGCGGGTAACTCTTTGTTGATTTTGTTGTATGCTGTAGCCAATGGGGCGTAATCGCCTACAAACAACTGCCCACTGATCTGTTTGTGGGTAAAATCGCCCTGTGACATAGCGGTAAGACCATCACTAAGCTCGTTGATGATGCCCGACACATTTGATACCATTTCTTTTGTGGAGCCTACCAACACGCCAATTTCATTCTTGCCTGCCTTCAAACCCAAATTATATGTCAGATTGCCTTTGGAAATTTCGTGCAGTGCATTCGAGCAGTCCGCAATGGGTTTGATCAAGCTGTTTTTGATTATCACCTCAGAAACAATCTGGACTACCATAATTAATAATAGCACGATAGCCATTGCGGCAAATATTAATGTATTTTGGAAAATAGCGTTTGCCACAAGCTGATGAGTTCGCGTGTCTATCTTCTCATGCAGTTCTACCTGCAAAGTAGCAATTTGGGCTAATCCGCTTTCATATTCTTCACCGAAAACACTCTCCATCGCTTCCTGCGAGTTACCCTCATTTACAGAGTCCATGGCGGCACTTTCCAGCGGAATGAGATTGTTTGA
The DNA here is from genome assembly GCA_964371365.1 of uncultured Oscillospiraceae bacterium. Taxonomy (GTDB): domain Bacteria; phylum Bacillota; class Clostridia; order Oscillospirales; family Ruminococcaceae; genus CAYJBH01. The sequence continues at coordinate 3,982 of CAYJMO010000040.1, read as the reverse complement.
GATAGATTGCATCTCCTTGATGGTGGCTATCTCATCATCTGCTATTCCTATGGATTGCATATTTTCAACACCGATGTCTCTGTTTTTCAGAGTGTTTACTTCTTCCCAATAGTTGTCGAAGTGTTCGATATCACCCGTAGCGGCATATGCTCGCACCTCTGAGGTCAAATAAGCCGATCCATCCATAAACCGATTCAAATTTATTATCAAATCTGCTCTATTTGCACTATATTCATTACTGCGTATGCTTAGCATTACAGACCCAATGAAAAATAGAATTAGTAAGAGCACAAGAATCGATATTGTAATAATTCTTAACCGTTGCATGGTGGAAGCTTTCATAGACATTTCATTTCCTTTCTCTTAATATCTGTCATGCATTTTTCGACATAAAAAGATATTAATATAGTACTTACAAGATTCATTTTATTGCTTAGCCTAAAAAAATTATACTCGATTTTTTTTATGTAGTCAACAATTTTCACCAAATAATTGACTGATTTTTCAAAAAATTTTGTTAATTATTTCACATAGTTCTATCAAACATCCTGTATTTTCCATAGCACAATAAGAAAGAGTATCATGATTGCCTGTCGTTATTCGATTAACAGTCCCTCAACCCCGAAGAACGACAGTCGCTTGACGAGCAGAATTTCGCCTGTCAAGGATTTTCGGGGTTGAGGGACTATAACCTTATGTCTGTCGTCTAATCTACATCAAACTCATAAATAACACCATCGGTAGCACTGACTGTATACTCATACTCTGTTCGCCCTATCTCCCATTCAACATCATATTCAGCGCGACCGTCATCAAGGTCAAACTCACACTTAATATAGCCGGCGTCGCCTTCACCCACACCGGCGTGCGCGAGCGCTATTGCTTTCGCCTCTTCTTCGCCGATATACTCGCTCGAATCGGTTGTTGCGGAATTTGCGTTATAGCTCTCCATGTCGTAGTCGTAGCCTATGATCTCGCCGTTAACGGCATTTATTTCATAGTCGTATTCGGTTGCGCCGTCCCAGAACTCCACCTCATATTCCGCTACTCCATCATCATAATCGAGCTTGCAGAGCATGTGTGAAACATCGTTTTCACCCACACCGGCGTGTGCGAGTGCTATTGCTTTCGCCTCTTCTTCGCCGATATAACTGCCCGTTTCAGCTGTCGAGGTTTGCGTGGATGAATTAGTTGCGACAGGTTCAGCTTGTTCTGTGTTAGAGTGCTGGGATTGAGGCGTCACCATAGGCCTTGCAAGCACCATGATTGCGCCTGTCAATGCCGCGGTCAAAACTACAACACAGGAAATTATAACGACGTTTTTTAATGTGATTTTCGATTTCATTTTAAATACCTCTTCCTAAATATGGTTAGTGTTTTCTTTGATGTCTTTATTCTATAACGCTAAAATTAAAGTAACATTAAAAATGAAATTTTATTTTGGGAACTTTACCAAAAACAAACTACCTTCATTTAGCTCACTTTCAAGCTCTATCTTCGCATTGTGAAGTTTTGCGATTTGTGCCACCATAGATAGCCCTAAACCCATGCTTGCGTATTGACTTGCAGTGCGTGAGCTGTCCACCTGATAAAATCTATGCCAAATCTTTTCCTGATGCTCTTTTGCTATGCCTATTCCGTCATCCCTCACCGATAGAATGATTTCCGTCGCGGTCTCATCAAGTTTAACGTGTGTGTTGCCGTTTTTTTCAGTGTAACAAAATGAGTTGCCGATTAAATTTGTAAGGAGGCGCGTAATCATTACCGCATCAAACGCACCACTGATATTCGGAGCGATGTCGTGTGTCATTTTCAAGCCGTGAGGTGCAACAAGCCCCTGTTCTTCACAGACTTCCCGCACAAGATCACTGAGGTTTATCTGTCTGAACTCCGCTACATGGGATCCTCTGTCCATGCGTATTAGCTGTAATAATTTCGAAATGAGGTTTGACATCTTTAGAGCTTGTTTTTGCACCGTTTCAAGTGCATCCTCTTTATCTTCCGGATCGATGTTTTCGCCAATCGCATATTCGCACTGTGCTAAGATGACGGCGGTCGGCGTCCTAAGCTCGTGTGAAACGTCGGAGGTGAATTGCTTTTCCGCTTCAAACGCACCCTCTAAACGCTCAAACATTTTGTCGAAAGTATCGGAGAGTTTGCGTATCTCGGGACTTCCGCTTTGTAGGTCAATACGCAAGGCAAGGTTTTCACTCCTGCTTATTTCCTCTGCTGTATTTACAATTTTGTCTATGGGACGAAATGTGCTTTTGGCAATAAAGTAAAATCCAACCGCACCTAAGAGCACAAAAAACGGCAGAGAAATCAGTGCTGTCTGTAAAATGCTATTCGTGGCACTTGCGACCTCATCCACCGTCACAACCCCACGCATCCAAACAAGCGTGCGAGAGTCGTCGACCGGCGCTAACCTATCATATATATAATACCGTGTTCCGTCGACGGTGAACTCGGTAGTTTCTTTATCCCGAAAAGGCTGTGTAGTGATGCCCTCTTCCGGAAAATTTCCTGCTATATGCTGACCTTCCTGTGAGTATAAAAGTATATAAACACCATTTTTGAAGAAATCCACATCGTCGGTGTCGAGTTTACCGTCATCAAACTCAAGCTCATCGGAGTTATCATCTACGACTTTGGTTAGATCGGATATGCTGTTTGCCGAAACAATTTCATCACCCAACGAAAACATCAGACCGATTAAAATGCTTGCCATCAGCAACATGAGAAATGTTGTAAAGAGGGTAAGTTTAATTTTTGCAGATATTTTTTTCATAGCCCCTCCCGAAGCACATAGCCGCTCCCTCTCACAGTGTGAATGAGTTTTGTATCGAAATCACTGTCGATTTTCTTTCTGAGGTATCGTATATACACATCCACGACATTTGTGCCACCTTCATAGTCATAGTTCCATATATGATTTTCTATCTTCTCTCTTGACAGTACGATTTCTACGTTATACATCATATATTTCAATATGGCATATTCTTTTGCCGATAAATTTATCACGTTATCTCCACGTTTTACAATGTGAGAATTTGTATCAAGCGAAAGATCCGCAACTGACAATACGCTTGTGGACTTGCCCGGTTGCAGTCTTGTCAACACACGAATACGAGCCATAAGCTCCTCAAAAGAGAACGGCTTTATAAGATAGTCATTTGCGCCTAAATCGAGCCCTTTTACTCTGTCCGACACAGCGTCCCTTGCGGTCAAAAAAATAACGGGAGTTTCTATGCCATTATTACGCATCGCGCTAAGCACAGAAAAGCCGTCCTGTTTTGGCATCATAATATCAAGTATTGCGACGTCATATTCAGTGTTGAGAATATACTCAAGTGCCGTCTCACCGTCGAAACAACCATCGACGGCATATCCATCGGACACTAATTTTTTAGTAATTATTTTATTCATATCCCGCTCATCTTCTGCAAGTAAAATCCGCATAACAAACCCTCCCTGAATTGGTTTTGTTCATATTATAGCATGGATATATTAAAATTTGATTAAAATTCAAAAATAAAATAATTTGTGTTAAAAAACTCAGGCTGTTAAAAAGTCGTTTTTAAAACCGCCTGCCATCAAAATGTACAGTCTTTCATGTCGCAATCCTGCTATTATTAGGCGGAGTTCCCCGCAGGAAAAATGTGTTGATTTTCGGGGTTAAAGGACTATAACTATAAGATTTAGATCAAAACATCTTAAACGGGGTGCCGCAAATAGTTATTTCGCTAACTCCCACGAAGCCGCAGTGGTGCGCTTTTCCCAGAGTTCTTTATATCAAAAAGGTGCGGGTAAGACGATGAAGAGTGTGCATATTACACTTGCGGCACGGCTGGAAAAGTTCAACCTGGAAAGCCTAAAAGAGAAAATCATATTAACGGCATGGACATTAATGCCGAGTATGGCGACGGATACAATCCGGTTTCAAGCAAGCTTGAATTTATCCTGTCCCTTATCGAGCAGATTT
>CAYJMO010000039.1:0-18971 GCA_964371365.1 uncultured Oscillospiraceae bacterium | reverse complement strand
AAACTGTTAGTTTAGCAGATATAGAGTGTTCGGATTTAAAGAGTTCGCTCGCACCGCCCCTTTGCCTATATCTATTTTTCACTATCAACTACTTTGTTATTTTTCTCTCGCTCTCGTTCCTCCTTCCATATTGCAAACTCTCGTTGCCAGTCTTCATTTTCAAAACATTCTAAAATATCCTGCAAGAGGCATCTTAGTCTGAGAAAAAGTGGGTATACACGAGCATACTGCAGTCTGATAAGAGTGGTTAAGAAATGGATAGATGTTAAATTTGTACCGAGTTATTGTACGGTGAATGGAGATATATATTAATAATATACAGCAGTTGACGAGTTTACGCGGTAGGTGTTTAGGGAGATGTACGAGGAGCACAGCACCTACCGCTCTAAAGATTTTTTGTTAAAACTGATAAAAAAGTTTCCATGTGCAATAAGAGAAATACAAATATACAACATCGGATAGATGAGCAAAGATTTTACAGCAAGATGAAGATGTACAGCTTGGCGGATGGCAGGGAGCAACTCGCAAAGTACAACAAAAAATCAAACAACATACCGAAAATCTGCTTGAAGTTTAGAACACCAAACGAGGTCATGGAACAATACTTTGGGGTGATGTAAGAAAAATTGCCGAAAAGTCAAATAGCGTGAGCAAATCACAGGACTTCTTCGATGGTTTTTCTCGTTATCGAAATAGTTTAAGTTTGCTCCCTCCTTTATTAATCAAAATACTTGATAGCGTCGCTACCCTCTACCACAAAGACAGGAATAATCTCTTTTGGTGTCTTGACAGTCACCGTCTGTCCACCCTCGAGTAGTTTTTTTGTCCATGCATAGACCCAATTTTTTCCACTCGGCAGTATCACCTCACGCTCGGTCATACCGGCGTACATTACCGGCGCTATCAACATCTCACCGCCGAACATATATTGATCTTTGAGCTCATACATGCAACTCTCGTTCGGGAATTCATAAAACATGGGACGGATAACAGGGTCGCCTGTCTCGCTCGCGTTCTTCATCAGATCTTTAATGTATGGTTTCATTTTTTGACGCAGTAGACTGTATTTTTTGCATATCTCGTAGGTCTCCTCGCCGTAGCTCCAGATCTCGTTGTCCGCACCGCCACCGAACACATTTGGGTCACCGTTAAAAATCGGCTCTACCGGCTCTCGCACTGCGTGCATTCTCATGACAGGTGAAAATGCGCCGAAAGCCACCCAGCGTTGCATAAGCTCACGGAATGCCTCATCGTCACCGCGAGCACCGTAAAAACCACCGATATCGGTCGTCCACCACGGTATACCGGCTATCGCGGTATTAAGCCCTGCACAGAGTTGACGACGAAAAACCTCAAAGGTGCTCGCAATATCGCCCGACCAGAGCAGTGCACCATAGCGTTGAGCTCCACACCACGCACTGCGTGTCAAAAGCACCGGTTGTTCCTGCCCTGCGGCACGCAGCCCCTCATAAAAGCCTTTAACATGTTCTACCGGATAGTAGTTGACGATGTGTGATGCCCGTCCCTTTTGAAAACGATAGATGTCATACTGATACTGCGGGCAATCGCACTCCGACTGATCCAGCCAAAAATGGTGTATTCCTTTATCATAGTAGTTGTTTTTTAATATATCAAAGACATATTTCTTCGCCTCATCATTAAAGGCATCGTAGTAGACCGCGTCGCACATGTAGCTGATGCTTGTCCTCGGACCTCTGTCCATCTGCATGAGATAGCCTTTCTCCTCCATCTCGGCATAGCGATGGCACTTTTTATCCACCGTCTGCCAGTAGGAGACCATCACTTCGACACCCATCTCGGCGAGCTCACGGCACATACCCTCCGGATCCGGCCAGTATTTTGGATCGAGTTCCCAGTCACCTTGAAGTACAAAGTGGAAAAAGTCTATAACTATGACATCGAGTGGCAGACCACGCCTTTTGTACTCCCTTGCGACGCTCATCAATTCTTCTTGAGTGCGATAACGGCATTTGGATTGCCAAAAACCCATCGCAAAGTCCGGCATCATCGGTGTTTTGCCGGTGACGTCGCTATACCCCCTCACTATATCGCGAGGTGTGTCGCCGACTATAACCCAATAGTCGATGCAACGTGTTGTCGGGCAGTGCCACGTGGTATAGTTCTTGCCGAAAAAGGCATGTCCTATCGACGGATTATTGAAAAGAAAACCATATCCGAGTGAAGAATAGTAAAAAGGCACACTCTCCTGCGAATTGCGATGGGCAAGCTCAATATCACATCCCTTGAGGTTTAGAAATTCCTGTTGATACTGCCCCATGCCGTATATCTTCTCGTCCGGATCGCTGTCAAAGCGCAGATTCAGCTCAAAGTCACCCTTGGATGAGGAGTTAAGGTCGCGTGATTTTATGTTAAGGTAGCCGGGGCAGTGGAATTCATCCAACATGGTGCGACCGTCGGTGTGCTTTATGGTCAGGTGACCGTTTTTTGAGACCTCGGCAACAATTTTGCCGTTTTGCAGTGTCGAGACTTCCTCTTTTATGTCGAGTTTTCCAACCGTATCTATCGGTAGTGAGAGCGCCCAGTCATCACTCGGCTGATCGGACTGCAACCAACAGGTTACGCGAAGGGCATTTTTACCCCATGCACGCACACAAAGAGTCTCGGCGTCGTATTTATAATATAGTTCGCCGTTTTTTTCAAATAACACAATATCTTCCTTTCTTTGTTAAGATTACAGCCGAGATTCCAATCTGAAATCTCGGCTGTAGAGTATTGCACGATATTAGAGGTTTGAGAGATATCTGTCGTACTGTGCCTGCTTTACAGCAAGAACGTCGTTGATACCCATTGCCTCCAGCTCTGCTACATATGCATCAAAGCCGTCCAGGCTCTCGGAGCCGGTGATGAATGCAAGGATCTTCTCCTTAGCAAACACCTGCATCTCGGTTGAGAAGTCGCTGAGTGCATCTGTCTCGTCCGCAGTGCCGTATACAAACGGGAAGGACGGTGCGAAGTAGTCCTGCAGTTCCATGTCGATGTCAACATGCCACTGTGCAAGCAGTGCGTAGGAGGTGTCGCTGTCCTGCCATACGATAGGACCATGGCCACGTCCCGATACACGGTCAACTTCCGGATCGGTTTTGTGTGCTTCGGTAGCTTGTTTCTCGCCGTCTACCATCTCCCAGTTAACGCCCTCAACACCCCAGTTGTTTGTGTCTATGCGATCTTGGTTGTAGAAGTAGTCCAAAACTTTATATGCAACTTCCGGTTGCTCCGACTCGGCGGTGATACCAAACTGGCTGCCCAGTTCCGGGCGGGTGTAAAGTTGTTTGAAGCCGTCAGGGCCTTCCAGCGGCATTATACCTCTCCAGCGGCCTGCTTCCTCGTCGGACAGGACATAACCCTCAACCAGCTGGCTGAATGTCATCATGTGCCAGCTCCAGGACAGGACAGAACCTGCTTTATCGGCGGCAACGTTGGAGTCGATAAGCTCCATTGTCTTGGTCGGGAGTTCTTGATCCAACAGTTTCTCGCTGTAGAGCATGTTCATATACTCAAGGTAGTCAAGAAGTTTCGGGTCGGTGTAGGAGGAGTGTACCGAGCCGTCCTCGCTGACGGTAAATCCACTCTCAAGATCGAGATCAAAAGCAGGTGCCATAACACCGTGAATGTTGTCCATTGTGGTGGTCAACGGAATTTCATCCGCCTCACCGTTTCCATTGGGGTCCTCGTCACGGAAACGCACGAGTAGGTCATAGAACTCATCGGTTGTGGTCGGGACCTCAGCGTCCAACGCCTCCAACCAGTCGTAGTTCAGGATGATGTGACGTTGAACGGTGGTCGGCATATAACGATCGGAGATGAAGTATACTTCACCGTCGCCGTTTGAAAGCTGAGCCTTGATGTCGGGACGCTCCTCAAATACGCGAGGAATCTCAACACCGTACTGTGCCATCAGGTCATTAAGCGGTATGAACAGTCCGGACTCTTGATATTTGGAGTCGGTGTCCATATTCGGCAGACGAGCAATATCGCCAAGGTCGGTACCTGCGGATAAACGCACAGCGGCTACCTGCGGATAGTCCGAGGCTACGATAAGATCCCACTCGATGGTGACGTTGGTCTGCTCTTCAAAGTCCTGCCAAACGCCGGTCTCGGGGAGGGAGGCGCCTGAATAGCTCTCTGCGGTTAAAATTTTGACGGTCTGTGGCTCTGCGAAAGGCATGGTGTAGCCCTCGGAAACAGCGGCATCACCCTCGGCGGCATCGCCTGCCTCGGAAGTGTCTGCCGGTGCGGTGCTCTCTGCCGGTGCGTCGGATGTACAGGACACGAGAAGTGTCAACATCATCAGCGCGGCGATTGTTAATGCTAATAATTTTTTCATGTTTTCCTCCAATTTGTTTACTTATATTTAACAATTAAAGACATCGCCTTTAACGGTTAACCCTTGATTGCGCCTATCATAACACCCTTGACGAGATATTTTTGTATGAATGGGTAGATGAGCAGTATCGGACCTATTCCGACGATGACCACGGCATACTTCATCTGTAGAGATATCATGTATCTGTCTGCCTCACCTGCCAGGTTATCAAGCCCCATCTTTAAGAGAATTTCCGGCGAGGACTGGATAAGTATACGGCGCAGGAACAGCTGAATGGGTTGCAGTGCGTTACCGGATATGAAAAGCAGTGCATTGAAAAAGGAGTTCCAGTTCGCGACGGCGTAGTAGAGCACTAAAACCGATACAATAGCTTTTTGGAGTGGCAGTACCATCTTAAAGAAGATGCCGACATCGGTGCAACCGTCTATCTTTGCACTCTCATAAATCTCCTCCGGCATACCCTCAAACGAGGTTTTGCAGATGATAAGGTTAAATACGTTGAGGGCTGTCGGTATGACCAGGGCCCAACGGGTGTTGTACATGCCGAGGTTGTTGACCACCATATAAAACGGGATAAGACCGCCGCTGAAATACATGGTGAAAGCAAACATCAACATGACCTTCCGGCGCGCTGTAAAAGATTTGCGGGAGAGAGGGTAGGCGGCACAGGTGGTGACAAAGATGCTTATTGCCGTGCCGACAACGGTGTACCATATAGTATTATAGTAAGAAATCCAAACTTCATCCAGTTTAAATATCTCCTGATAGGAGGCAAAGTCAATACCGACAGGCCAAAGATAGACCCGATTTTCCAGTAGAGCTCGTATCTCACTGAACGAGGCGCTGAATACATGTATAAATGGAAAGAGGGTTATCGCAAAGGCGAGTATACATATTATAGCGACAAGAAAATAGAAGAGGTTGTCACCGGCACTGCGACGGACTGCATTTTTATTTATCATATTATGTAACCTTTCATATATATTAGCCGTTTACCAGAGAGATATGCCAAGGAATTTTTTGCTTATCTGGTTAAAGGTGACAAGCAATGCAAAGGAGATGACGGAATTGAACAACCCGATAGCGGTCGCATAGGATACCTCGCCGGTCTCGATACCGATACGGTAGACAAAGGTGGTGATGACGTCGGCAGTCTCGTACACCGCCTCATTATATAATAGAAAGATCTCTTCAAATCCGGTTCTCATGAGGTTACCAAGACCGAGCAACAACATGATGACAACTGTGGGTTGTATGGACGGGAAGGTGATAAATCGCACCTCCTGCCATTTGCTTGCGCCGTCTATTTTCGCTGCCTCATACAGTGACGGGTCGACGGAGGAGAGTGCCGCTAAATATAGTATGGAGTTAAAGCCGAACGTTTTCCAGACCATCATTGCGGTGAAGACCCATGGGAAGTAGGCAGGCACAGCCAAAAAGTTGACCGACTCGCCGCCAAACATTTTTATTATAGCGTTGATTATGCCCTCGTTAGGTGACAAAAAGGTGACCACCATGCCTGCGGTGACGACGATGGAGATAAAATAGGGCAGGTAGCTTGCAAACTGCACCGCCTTTTTCATCCACATGCGGCGCACCTCATTGAGTGCAAGGGCAAAGATTATAGCGGTGGGGAAGCCGAATAGCAACGGTAAAAAAGAGAGGACAAATGTATTGCGGATTATACGCTCGAAGTTGTAGCTGGTGAAAAATTCAATAAAATGTTCAAAGCCTACAAACTCACTACCCAATATACCTTTGCCGGGTTTAAAGTCTTGAAATGCCATGACGATGCCGCCCATCGGGATGTAATTAAAGGTAATTATAAGAACAAGCGCAGGAACTAAAAATATCCACATCTGCCAGTCGTTCTTTAATGATAGTAGTATCGACTGCGATGAACCCTTTTTTTTCTTGTTTTTCTCCGTCACCTGTACCTCCTGATTGAAATGTATAAATTTTGTGAATGTTATGTTTTAATTTTATGATTATAGCTCAATTTCTTCAAGGGACAAAATTAAAATTAACACTCATTTTATCTAATTACCTTCTTTTTCATGGGGACAATATTGAGTTTCACCCACTTGAAAGCCACATCTTACAAAAATATAGTGGCTTTTTATTGCAATTGTCACAAAAATTTGATAAAATTACAATAAGATAACATAATGGAGAGTAAATGCACTTTTATCGAAATTTAATTAAAATGTTGCTACCATATCTCGCCATGTTGCTTGCTACTCTTTTCATAGGAGGAGCGAGCTATCTTGTTGCACAGGAAACTATTGAAAACAGTGTTTTCGACCTCAACAAACTTGTTGCGGAGCAAAATGCGAAATACATTGACGATAAAATTATAGGAATGCGAGAGCTTGCTCTAAACATTTCGCTCAATTCAAACATGCAACTACTCGCAAGTGTTGAAGACGTCTATTCCTCTTTCAACAGTCTTTATTTGCGTGATGCCTCCAAGACACTCAACGGATATATTATAGAAGGTGGCAATATCATAACCACCAACTTTATTATACTCGATAAGAACGCGATGGTAATCAGCCCCATCACCGCAACCGCGGCTGAGGATTTTTTTAACAGCCATTATTCCGAACAGAACACCGATTTTGAGGAGTGGTATGATGAGATAACGTCGGTAGAAGAGGTAGAAACCTATCTTAAAAAGCGAACTGTGCAGTATGACGCACTCGTTTTTGACTGCGTTCCCTATATATACCACCCCTCTGACATTGATTATACCGCGGTATATCTATTAAATGTAGACCAAATCGAAAAAATATTTTTGCAGGGAATGAGCTATGACGGCACCCTTGCGGTCATAAACGACAGTCATGGAAACGAGGTTTTAACACTTTCAAAGGGTGAGTCGGTCGACCCATCAAAGGCACAAACGATAGAATATGTATCAGATTTGACCGGCTGGACATACACCACCTATGTCCCTTATGATGCAATATTTGCCGATATCAACACGGTGAGAACTCTATTGTTGATTTCACTTTTTATCTTTTTCGTTGGCGGAGTTATACTCGCCCTATATATCAACTTTAGAATCTCCGCACCACTTACCGAGGCGTGGAATCTATTAAGGCATGGTAATAACGATAAAAATGGGAAAACAAACCTTTTTACCAATATTAGAATGATGGTAGACGTCGCGTCCTATCAAAGCGAACTTCTGGATATGTCGGTACAGCAACAAACCATGATTCGCAGTGCATTTTTAAATCGTCTGATCCTCGGAAAGATAGTAGATCAGAGCGAACTCGACGACTTTTTGCGGCTTATGAACATACGTGATGAATTTAAAAAGTATCAAATCATCTGTGCCTCCTACGACATAACAACGGTTGCAACACACTCCGAGATCAGCAACAACATCCGTGCCATCATCACCCGAACCATACAGCAATCCTTTGACCAAGATATCGAGCTAATCATCTGCTTTCACGACATCGACAAGATGATAATACTGCTTTGCTATCCCGACGATATTGAGCTTCGTCAGGTCATTTCCGAGAGAATGGAGGTTATCGTCGGCGAGACGCTCAAAGATTTTAACATGTCGTTCAGCTTTTCGCTGGGCAACACATACGACAGTCTGTTGGAGATGCCACAATCCTACCTTGAGGCATACCAGACGCTCAGTGTACTCAGCTCTGTCGATGCAACCAGCAATTGGGGATGGGCAGGCGATCACAACAAAGGTCTTTCCAAAATCCAGTACACAGCGCAGTTTGAAAACCGTATTGTACAGCTAATACGTCAGGCTGATGCCGACCAATGCGAGCTGTTAATCGACAACCTCTACCACCAGCACACCGACGAGCAAATATCGCTTATCACCTACAAGCACCTTAGCCACTGCATCCAAAGTTTTGTCTGTCAGCTGTTGCAGGAAGAGGTGGCAATCGATTATCAAGACGACGAGTTGGAACGTTGGCGAGAGATGATAACGATCGAGCGCAACCTGTCACTCACCGAACTGTTCAGCATGTTTAAAGGGGTGGTGAACACATTGTGTGAGATAAACCGCCAACAACATACAAAAAATCCACACTCTGAGATTATGGAACAAGCGGTGTCGATTATCGAGCAGGAATTCAGCCTCCCCGAGATGTCATTGTCCTACATGGCACAGCGCCTCGACATATCAGAGGCATACTTTTCCCAACTCTTTAAAAAACACCACGGCACCAACTTTTTAAACTTTTTAGAAAACCAACGTCTTACCCACGCAACAAGGCTATTAAAGGACGGTATGCAGATACAGCATATCGCCACAGCCTGCGGATATACTAACGCAAAATCGTTCAGTAGGGCGTTTAAAAGAGCATACAGCATCAACCCGACAGAATATAGTCATTTAAATTGAAAAACGACTGGGAACTGCCGAACAGAAATTCAGCATATAGCATCAATAAATCCTACTGAATAACAGGTTATTCAGTAGGATTTAACTATATAATGACTATATAACACAAAGGGCGATTATTCGTAGTCCCTCGCCTCATCCTTAAGTCTATACAACTCGACCTTTAACTCTTCTCTTATTTTTTCATATTTGGGATTGTTGTAGACATTTTGGAGTTCGTGTTTGTCCTCTTTTAAGTCAAACAGCTCCCATGTCGGTGTTTTCGGTTCATCAATCGCACCGTTTGAGTCGAGAGCTTCGCCGTAGTAATATATCAGCTTATAGTCCATGGTGCGTACACCGTAGTGCGACCAAACATAGTGGTCGGCGAGATGCATCCAGTATCGATAATACATCGACTCCCGAACAGCGGGAGCGTTCTCATCCTCCAGCAACTCCCGAACAGAGTAGCCCTGCATGTCGCTCGGTGCCTCAACACCGGCATAGTCCAAAAATGTCTTGGCGAAATCGAGGTTTAATATCATCTTATCCGAGACAGACCCGGGCTTTATGCCACGCGGATATCTGATAACAAATGGCATACGCAGCGATTCTTCGTACATAAATCTTTTGTCAAACCAGCCGTGGTCACCGAGATAAAAACCCTGATCGGAGGTGTAGATAACCATTGTATCCTCCGCGATCCCCTCGTCGTCAAGACAGTCAAGCAGATTCCCGATGTTGTCGTCGACACAGGCGACACAGCGAAGATAATCCTTGATGTAACGCTGATATTTAAAGTTTTTCAGCTCGGCATGGGTGGAGAAAGAGACCGGCACACCCGTCTCGAGCGGAGTGAGTGTAAAGCCCTCAAGGTTGTCGGGATAAGGAACTTTGTCGGTAGGCACACATCCATCGGGAATAACCAACTTAAGGTCGGCATAGTTGAGGTCGGCGGTAATGCGCATCTGTGCCTCACTCGACGGGGCTTCCCTATTCAAATAATCATCGTCGTAGGTCTCGGGGTGTGGGATATCCTCCTTGAACATATCCTTGTATTTCTCGCTGACCTCCCATGCACGGTGTGGTGCCTTGTGGTGGCTCATCAGCATAAAGGGTTTGGTCTTGTCACGGTTTTTTATAAAATCAATCGACAGATCGCCGATGATGTCGGTGACATACCCCTCGTATTTCTTCTCTACACCGTTTTCACGAAGAACAGGGTCGAAATACTCACCATGTCCCCAATGGGTGACCATAACGCTATAGTGATCAAAGCCGGTGGGATTGTATTCCGGCTCTGTTCCGAGGTGCCATTTACCGATAATGCCGGTCTGATACCCCGCCTTTTGAAGAAGCTTTGCTACATTTTGCTGTTCCCCGTCCAGTTTATCGGACAGAGTTTTGACACCATTGAGATGGGAGTGCTTGCCGGTCAGGATAACCGCCCTCGACGGCGAGCAGATGGAGTTGGTACAAAAACAGTTGTCTAATCTCATACCCTCGTTGGCTATTCTGTCCATGTTCGGGGTGGTGTTCATTCTACTCCCGTAACAACTCATGGCATGAGAGGCATGGTCGTCGGTCATAATGAACACTATGTTTGGTTGTTTTTGCATCTTGTTATCCTTTCATTATGTTGTTATTAATTCACGCAAGGAACTCACCCCATCCTTGTCAATCATATAATATCGATCCTCCGGAGGGTAGAGCATACCACCAAAATATATCGCCGGATTAAGCTGGGTGGAATTATCAAAACAGGGTTTGTGATATGCTAAGTGAATCTGGTCACAACCGGTATCCTTTATAAACTCACACACATTCTCAGAATTTATTCCCGCGCCCGGTAGTATCTCAATTCGTCCTGCGGCATACTCAATCATGTTCCGGATGGTGTCACGGCCAAAGTAGGCTGAGGGATTTTGACCGCTGGTAAGTATTCGCGTGATCTTGAGTTTTATCAGCTCGTCCATAGCAGTCCGCCAGTTTGAAACAACATCAAAGGCACGGTGAAAGACCGCCTCTTTGTCACCGATCACCTCCATCATGCGACGACAACGCTGGATATCTATTCCTCCGTCTTCGGTCAAAAAGCCAAATACAATACCGTCCGCACCGGATTGAAGCAGCTGCTTTGCATCCTCTAACATGGTGGCGAATTCTACCTCGGTATAGCAAAAACCTCCCTCTCTCGGGCGAACCATGGTCAGTATCTTCATGTCGGTAGCCGTCTTTGCAACCCTCAGCGAGCCCACCGTCGGGGTGAGACCCCCATGAAAAAGGTTGCTGTTGAGTTCCACCCGGTCGGCACCGCCCTTTTTTGCCTCGATGACATCGTCGGCGGAACCGCAACATATCTCAACTATCATATATCAAATCCCTCAAGGTATTGTTTTTGAGCCTGTAGAATCTCATCGGTCAGCTTTTGTATTTCGTTCGGGTTGAGCTTACCGGTAACGATAGGGTCGGCGAGCATCGCGCGGTACACCTGCTTTTTATCAAGAGAATAAGCCGCTTGCGCCGCAAGAATGTGCAGGTAGGACTGCTGTGAACAGAGCATTGCGAGCTCGGTCGGCAGTTTGCCGTATCGGCAAGGTTTCCACCCATTTCTATCCACAAGGCAGGCAACCTCGACACATGCATCACTCGGTAGGTTATCGATAAGCCCTGTGTTCATAACATTTCCGTAGATTTTGCACGGCTGGTTTGTCACCATTGCATTCACAATCTCGGGACCGTACTCTACGCTGGCAGGCGGTATCTCTATCCTGCCCTCTTTTGCCTCGTCTATCATAGCCGAAAATCTCTCGGTACTGCGAGCGATATTGCGTTTAAAGAGATCAATTTTCAGATCGAGGCTTTCCACCATCTCGGGGAAGTTGAGATAGTACGGTACATACTCGCTCAGATGTTGGCTGGATTCCGTCACCATATAATCAAAGCGGGTCATAAGATCAATTCGCGCCCGTCCGAGATCCGCCATCACATGGTCCTCGTCGCTGTACTGTTTCGCAAAAAGTTCCGGTGCAATGGAGCGAAATTTCGGATAAAGATCCTCCCCACCCTGCTCAAAGGTGGTTATAAAGCTGAGGTGATTTATGCCGGCGGCATCAAAGGTAATCTCATCATACGGCACATCAAGGGCGTTTGCCATCTGGGTGGTTGTGCCCTGCACACTGTGGCAAAGGCCAATGAACGGAACCTTACTGATCATGTTAGCATAGATGACACACATCGGCTGTGGGTTGGTATAGTTGAGCACCACCGCACCGGGTTTTGAAAGTCGCTCCACCGCATCAAGCAATTTTTTGATAAACAGCATGGTGCGAAGACCACGTGATATGCCCGCAACACTGCTTGTGTCACCGATGGTCTGAAAAACACCGTATTTTTTGGGGATCTCGGTGTCGACAACGCTCGCGTCATATCCGCCAATCTTTGTGATGTGAAAGACAAAGTCGGCATCTCTCACCGAGTCCTCAAGGCTGGTTGTGTAGGTGACATCTTTTTTCATACCCTCCTTCTGAAAATACAGGTTTAGAAGAAGTTTTAAGTTATCCAGCCGTACCGTGTCAACATCCATGAAGTTGAGCTCAAAATCGGCAAGTGCCGGCTTCATAAGTATATCATTAACGAGCTTAAACGTAAAGCCAAAACTGCCCGCGCCGATAAAAGAAATTTTCTTTTTCATATTTATGTTTATTCCTTTCCGATGTTTTGAGTTATCCTTTTATTCCGGAGGTTGCCGCACCCTCAACAAGATATTTTTGGAAGAAGATGAACACGAGGCAGACCGGCACAAGCGAGAGAACCGCCATGGCAAACATTGCACCCCAGTCGGTCTGGGTGGTCGGGTCGGCGAACATCTTGATGGCAACCGAGAAGGTGTATTTTTTGGGGTCGCTTAAGAAAATTAGCGGTGCGAGGAAGTCTTGCCACCTCCAATAGAACGAAAATATAAGTGAAGTGATGACGCCGGCAGGGATAGTGGAAAAAGAATTCTTGCATATATAGATAGCTTAGAGCAACCGTCTATCGATGCGGCTTCATCCAACTCTTTGGGGATACCCCTTAAAAATTGCATGTTGAGGAACACAAAGAACGGCACGGAGCAGTAGAATGGCACTATCAACGGCAAAAAGGTGTTTGTCCAACCGAGGGTACGAAAGATAATGTACTGCGGCACTATGAGTATCTGCTCCGGGAGCATCATGGTGGAGATCATTATCGCAAAAAGTATGCGTTTAAACTTAAAATTCAGGCGTGCAAAACCAAATGCCACCAGTGAGGAGGAGAGAACCGAGCCTATTGTGGCGAAAACTGCCACGATGAATGAGTTGGAGAAGAACACTCCGAACGAGTTCCCCCCCATGCCCTCCCATCCGTTTGCGTAGTTTTCAAGACGTATTTCAGACGGTATAAGCTGATGTGCCGATACAAAGATTTCCTCGTTTGGTTTAAGCGAACTGGAAAACATCCATAAAAGCGGATACGCCATTATTATGGATATAAGAATTGCCACCGTATGAAACAGTAGGCTATTTCTGCTTTTTATCTTCATTGTTTAGTTCTCCTTTGTTTCATAGTATACGAAGCTGTTGGAAAATCTAAAGAGCAGAATGGCAAATACCGCAATGATCAAAAGCAAAACCCAGGACAGCGCACTACCATAACCCATGTTGAAATATTCAAAGGAATTCCGATAGATATAAAGTGCATAGAAAAGCGTCCTGTCCATCGGCCCGCCTTCGGTGATGATAAAGCTCTCGTTGAATGCCTTGAACGTATTGATAATCTGCATAATCAGATTGAAAAAAATTACAGGCGAGAGCATCGGTATGGTGATGGTCCTAAACTTGGTGAAGAAGGACGCACCGTCCAGCGTCGCCGCCTCATAGTAGCTCTCGGGAATCTGTTTCAAACCTGCGACAAATATCAGCATGGATGCACCGAACTGCCATATTCCGAGGACAACCAGCACGCCGAGTGCGGTGTCGGGATTGCCAATCCAGGAGATATCCCAGTCTATTCCAATCGCGGACAACATGGAGTTGACAGCACCGTCACTACCGAACATCTGTGCCCACATGATGGCGATGGCGACACTTCCACCGAGCAACGACGGAAGATAAAATATCGAGCGATATATAGCAAGACCGCGCATCTTGGTATTCAGCAACATGGCGATCGCAAGTGCAAAAATAAGTCGTAGAGGCACGAGAAGACCGACATAGGAAAAGGTGATGCCGAGCGAGAGGAAAAATCGATCGTCCTCAAACATTCTCACAAAGTTGTCAAGGCCTATCCATTTCGGTGTGCTGATTCCATCAAAGTTGGTAAATGAGTAGTAGAGCGATGTGAACATCGGAATAGCGGTAAATACGACAAATCCGATTATCCAGGGCGAGATTACAAGAAAGCCGAGCAGATTGTCGTTCTTTCGTTTTTTTGGTTTTAACATTATTTACTCCTAAATCGAATTAGGTTGCACTCGAATATTGAATCCGAACCTATAGGTGTAGTCATTAAATCTGAAAAAAGATAAATGATTGTCGAGTGAAAATTATGCTTGCTTAGGTGTGACTATATTAAATTACTATAAAAAATGCAGGGACATGGGCAATCCCCGTCCCTGCATTTTCTATGGACTTTAGTGCGTCATACACACATTGAATACGTTTTTTACTGGGCTGCTGCAGCTTCTAATATTGCGTTTGCCGCCTCAACAAAATCTGCTGCCGCCTGCTCGGGGGTTGATTCGCCGAACAGCATCAACTCCATCTGCTTTTTGTACTCTGCAACCACCTCGGGACCGCCGGAGGGGCTGGGAGAGCCGATGGGGGAAGCGTAGTTGGATATCTCGGACATGTAGCCGAAGGTAGCCTGACCGTTCTCGTCTAACTGTGCCGACACAAGGTCTGCCATCTCGTTGGAGATCGGAACTCCGCGACGTCCGTTGAGGAAGAGGTTTAGATCCTCGTCCTGTGTCCACATGTTGATCCATGCGAAAGCACCTTCCATCATCTCGGAATTAGCACCGATAGAGAAGAATTTCGAGGGTTTGACGTACATAGCCTGGGTCGGGCCTGCTCCGGGCAGAACATTTATGCCCAGTTGTTTGCCCTTGACACCGGTATAGGTTGCATACATGTCGGTGAATGCAATGTCGGTCACCGCCTCGCCCTTGGCAAAAACGCCGTCCTCACCACTGGTCTCCTGTGCGAGAGTGTCTACGCCTTGAACAGCGCCTGCATCATGCAGTGCTTTGAGTGAAGTCATGTATCCTGCGAGTGTCTCGGGAGCAAATCCCATCACCGGTACATCGCCGGTAACATCGTACAGTGCCTCGTCGACACCTCTTGCATAGATTTCAAATACGTTGGGGCTATCGACAAAAACCTTGAGGCCTGCACCGTACATGCCGGTTGCTGCATAGTAGTCTGTTACGAAAGTCTCGTACTGTTCCCATGTCATGTCGTTGGTGGGAGCCTCAAGACCTGCCGCCTCAATCTGCTCTACATCCGAAACCATGATCATTGAGTTAGAACCGATGTTGATTCCATAAAGACTGCCGTCGATAAGGCCGCCTGCAAGGGTAGCGTCGTCAACGTTGGACATATCCAGCTCGCCGGACTCGACATAGGATTCAAGCGGTGCGATCAGTCCTTTCGAGGCGTATTGCTCGATAACCTGGTAGTCCTGTTCCATGATGTCAGGCAGGTCGCCTGCGGCTGAGAGTGTGTTCATCTTTGTCCAGTAGTCACCCCAAGACGCATAGATCGGCTCTACATCGTACCCGGTTTTCTCGGTGTACATTTCGATGATCTCGAGTGTGAAGTCATGGACTGCCTGTGTGCCCCACCAAGAGATAGTAACAAGTCCACCCTCTGCCGGTGCTTCATCGTCTGCCGGTTCGGAATCGGTTTGTTCCTCCTGCGGTGCTGTCTCTTGCGACTCTGAGTCTGTGGTTTCGGCAGGTGCTGAGCACGCCACCATAAACAGCATCAAAAGGGCTAAGAGTAAAGCGGTTATTCTTTTCATAGAATTATCCTCCTTTTTTCAGGTCATCTCGATCGATAACCATTTCTTATTTATATTATAATTAATTGCAGGACATTAATCATTGCAGAAAAGTGACAAAAAAGTAATGAAAAATGATTGTGTTAATAATGTGAATATGATATACTCACCTTACAACTATAAGGAAAGAGTAATAAAGTGAAGAAAAAATCAATTTCATTTAGACTGGTGTCGCAATATCTATTAATGGTGCTGGCAATATTGACGGTGGTTATAATAAGCCTTAATGTTATATACGAAGTTTCGGTCGACAGCCTTGACGCCCAGGCGCGTACGCTAAACTCGCTCGTCAGTATAAACCTCGATGAAACTTTCGCCGCAATCGACGATGAGACGGTCAACATATCGGTGTCGGACGAGACACAACAGCTGTTGCGCTATATAAACAGCACATCTACCAACGATATAGCGTACAACGATCTGTTTGTCGATTGGAGTGTATATCTCACCGAGACGGTACTGCTATGGCAGGGATATCTCCGCTCGGTAGGACTTGTTGATCTATCGGGGGGAATTCACAACTATGGCTATTCTCTGTCGGACGATTTGATGCTGTATCTTTCAAACAGTCTCAAGTTTGAAAGTTTTGATGAATATCCCGCCACATGGCAGGCGGTAACGCTTAACGAGCAGAGCCTACTTGTGCTGATACGACCGGTGCGAGACCTTGAATATTTAAAGCTGACCGGCATGGGATACCTCTATTATGTCATTGATTTTGAGACACTTTTTTCCGACAACTCGTACAGTTCTTTCGGGGACAGCGTTGTTTATTCCTCTGTCTATCTCGATGGAAAATTACTCTACACAAATGCCGACCATGATCTCCCAATCTCTCTTTCGGAGGGTAGCAGTTATTTTAACAATGACTCGAGATATGTTATCTCCTCCCACAAGTCAAAAGAGTATAACATGGAGTATTTTGTCTCGCAGGATATAACGGAAATAAGCGACAACCTTGCATTTTATCGCACCATACTGGTGTTGGGGATACCGATATTGTCAGTTGTTATACTTGTCATTGTGCTTATGAATGTGGTGTCGGTCACCAACAGGATTAAACGGTTGACGAAAAATGTCACCCACGCATACGACAATAACTTCAAGATAGACAGCGATGATTATTCTGACAAGGTAGGCGATGAACTCAGTGTACTGAGCATGAATTTCAGAGCTTTTACAGAGAAGATCGACGAGCTTGTCAACGAGATACTTGTGCGAAAAATCCTCTCAAAGGAGGCACAAATTAGGTTGTTCCAGTCCCAAATCAACCCCCATTTTTTGTACAACTCGCTCGATACCATAAACGCACTTGCGCAGATAAATGATATAAAACCTATATCCGACATGTCTATGTCGATTGCGGCGGTCATGCGATATTCGCTCGATGACAATATACTGTCCGATGTCGAGACCGAGATTGACATACTTCGCAAGTATCTAACGGTTCAAAAACTTCGGTTTAATGATAGATTGAATGTGGAGATAAAAACATGTGAGAGATGTGAAAACATCGAAATACCGAGGATGATATTTCAACCATTTGTTGAAAATGCCATTAAGTATAGTGCCGAGGCAAAGCAAACGTCGGCACACGTAAAGTTGAATGTCCGATTAAAGAACAATAATCTCATCATAACCATAATTGACAACGGCATCGGTCTTTGTGAAGACATGAGGTTGTTGCTGTGTGAAAAGCAATTTGAAAAGCTGTCGGGTCATGGGTTAAAGAACACATTTTTACGTCTTGACAATCTTTTTGGAGACAAGCTCACCGTTAAGATTCGCACCGTCAAGGACAACTATACCGCCATAAGAATTAAGATATTTGAACAAGGAGATTTCACAAATGTCGAAAAAAGCTAATCTTTTGATAGTGGAGGATGAGGTGATACTTAGAAAACGCCTTGTCAGTCTTTTAAACTCCGTTGAAAACATCGAGATTGTCGGCACCGCTGACAACGGACTAACGGCGTTCGAGATGATAACACAATATCAACCCGACATAGTTTTATCCGATATTGTTATGCCGGGCATGGACGGGATTGAGCTTATAGCAAAATGTCGTGAATCAAATAGGAACGCTGAATTTATCTTTATATCCGGACATAAAGAGTTTGACTACGCGCAAAAGTCGATACAATATCGCGCCTTTGCATACCTTTTAAAACCGCTCGTGCCGGAAGAGCTTTTTTTCGCTATCGATGAGATAATAAAAAATAAGCCCTCAAAGTCAGAGGATGACTTTGCCCTGTATAAAGGTAACAACTCGGTCGTGCGGCAGATATTGGAGCAGATCGAAAGAAATATAAAGGACCCCGATCTAACCCTGAAATATATCTGTAGAAACATACTGTTTGTGAACGAGACGAACGCAGGACGACTTTTCACAAAGGAGCTCGGCATTAAGTTCACCGACTATGTCACAAAACGTCGAATTCAGATTGCGGTCGCTTTAATCCACTCCGACCCGACCCTCACAATCACCAGAATATCACAGGAATCCGGATTTGGCGACAACTATCGTAACTTTATAGACGGCTTCAAAAAGAACATGAACATGACCCCGAAACAGTATCAGTTAACGTTATAAATGTTACTGCGGACCGTCAAAAAACTGCCTCTTTGGGGCAGCTTTTTAGGTTCATGGACGCGAATTTAAGCCTAACCCAGTTTCTCACCCTGGTTAAGCCTTTGTGTAAGGTATACCGCATCCCGTGCTTTTCTTTTGCATCGGCAAACACCCGTTCAATTGTCTGACTTCGCAAGCCGTAGATGGCTTTGCCGATGGTGCTGTGTCGTATATCCTCAGCTATTTCTATGTAATCATGCCAAATATGCTTTGTCACTACCTTTTGATGGTTCTTGCTGTTTGTACATTTATTTAAATGTTGACAACTTTTGCATATCCACGGGGTTTTGTATCCCGCATCTACCGCAACCGTCTCTACCTCCTCAAACTTACCGGCTAGTTAATAAAGAAATCATATGTATGTAATTAAATAAACTGTCTCTAAGAATGGATTTTTCATTATCATTTATTTTTTAAGTGATATGATACTAATAGTTTCATATCACTTAAAAAACAGGTGGTCAGGCCCTGTACCCCCATCGACATTAGCTTTCTTGCCACCTTTAAATCATTAACCGTCC
>CAYJMO010000038.1:0-19081 GCA_964371365.1 uncultured Oscillospiraceae bacterium | reverse complement strand
GATAGCGAGGTAGGTGAGGTTGGAACACATCTCTCCACCGGTGAAAAACAGCTCGTCTCTTTTGCGAGGGCGATTATAGCGAATCCTGCGATATTCGTGCTGGACGAGGCGACCTCCTCCATCGATACCAAGACGGAGGAGATGATACAGGAGGCGATTGCAAAGCTCATCGGTTCGCGCACCTCATTTCTGATTGCGCATCGCCTTTCCACCATACGAAAGGCGGACGTCATACTGGTGGTTAAGGACGGCAAAATAATAGAAAAAGGAACCAACAGCGAATTATTGAAAAAGGGCGGATACTATGCCGACCTTTATAATAAACAGTTTGCGGAGGAGGCAACAGAGCATATATTTAACGAGGAATAGGAGGGGTTTATGTGTGGAATAGTAGGATATGTCGGTCAGAGCGGTGCAAAAAAGGTTATCGTCAACGGACTTAAAAAGTTAGAGTATCGGGGGTACGACTCTGCCGGTATCGCGCTGAACATTAAAAATAATATAGAGCTTAAAAAATGTAAAGGTCGGATGGCGGAGTTGGAGACATTGCTCGGCGATCCCTCATTTGATTCGGGGTGTGGTATCGGTCACACCCGTTGGGCGACCCATGGTGAGCCGTCCGACGTGAATGCGCACCCTCACAGGAGTGAGGATGGCAGTATAGCGGTTGTACACAACGGCATTATCGAGAACTATGAGGAACTGCGCGAGTATCTTAGGACGGAGCACGGAGTTACATTCCTCTCCTCCACCGACACCGAGGTCATCGCCCACCTGCTCAAAACATATTATGAGGGTGACCTGCTGGATGCAATGTATAAGGCGGTAGCTCGTATGCGTGGGGCGTATGCCATCGCCGCCATCGCCGCCGACGAGCCGGACAGGATTATCGCGGTGCGCAAGGATTCGCCGATGGTGGTCGGCATATCCCACGACTCCAACTATGTCGCATCCGACATACCGGCACTTCTGCGCTATGTTCGAGAGATATATCTTATCGAGAATAACGAGACGGTGGAGCTCACCAAGGACAAGGTCACCATCTACAACTCCGAACGCAAGGAGATAAAGCGCGATGTCTTCCACGTCACCTGGGATGCCGACTCGGCGGAAAAGGACGGCTATGAGCACTTTATGCTTAAGGAGATAAACGAGCAACCACACGGTTTAGAGGAGACCTTGCGTCGCCGTCTGTCGGAAAGTGACGATATCCTGTCGGATGGAATAAACCTCACCGCCGAGGATATCGAGGGTTTTGATCGGGTGTATATCGTTGCCTGTGGCACTGCATACCACGCCGGACTTATCGGGAAATATGCGATAGAGAAGTTCGCTAAAATCCCGGTTGAGGTAGATGTCGCATCGGAGTTTAGATATCGCGAGCCGTTTTTAGACGACAAAACATTGTTTATCGCAATAAGCCAGTCGGGAGAGACTTTAGACACCCTCGCGGCACTGCGGTGCGCAAAACAGGCGGGCGCACGAATACT
This sequence comes from uncultured Oscillospiraceae bacterium, assembly GCA_964371365.1. Lineage (GTDB taxonomy): Bacteria > Bacillota > Clostridia > Oscillospirales > Ruminococcaceae > CAYJBH01. Next base: position 17,591 of record CAYJMO010000038.1, on the reverse strand, counting down.
TTCCATCGTCAACGTGGTAGGCAGCTCCGTCGCACGGGAATCGGACGACGTGTTTTATACATGGGCAGGTCCCGAGATTGCGGTCGCCTCAACTAAGGCTTACACCACCCAGCTGATGTGCCTTTATCTCCTTGCGTTATATATGGGACGTCTTAAAAATGTGATAGACGATAATCGATATGCCGACTATATATACGAACTCAAACAGATGCCGAAAAAACTGAAAATGATTCTGGACGATGAAAAGGGTTTGTATAGCCTTGCGAAGAAACTCTACCGCATCGATCAGGTGTTCTTTATCGGCAGAGGAACGGACAGCGCGGTGTCGCTGGAGGGTTCGCTCAAGCTAAAGGAGATATCCTATATCAACTCCTTTGCAATAGCGGCAGGGGAGCTTAAACACGGAACAATTGCGCTTATCGAGCAGGACACGTTGGTTATCGCCCTCGCCACCCAAAAACGTCTCTATGAAAAGATGATGTCAAACATTCAGGAGGTGAAGTCGCGCGGTGCACGTGTCATCGGTCTCACCGGCAGTGACAATAAGGGGATGGAGAACAACGTCGACCATGCGATATTTATTCCGGAGTGCCCTGACGAGTTCGCCCCGCTCCTGAGCATAGTGCCGTTGCAAATTTTCTCCTACTATATAGCCAAGCTGCGCGGTTGCGACATAGACAAGCCGAAAAACCTTGCCAAGAGTGTCACGGTGGAATAAATATGGACGAGCGATTATTATTTTTAATTGATTATCTAATAAAAGAGGACGAGCGATACATCGATATCGCCGTCCCGGTGGACGTGCAGGAGCAAAAAAAGCTCCTGCGTTCCCTTTTAAATCTGCGATTGCCCAAACCTGTGAGCGAGGAATTTTTATCGATACAGGATGCATACCTGCAAGACGAGATAAAAAAGAGGGGAATAGTAGATGCAAACAGCCTGTCACCGATCGAGGGAAATGGAAAAATTTACCTCTGGCAGGGAGATATTACGACACTAAAGGTTGATGCTATTGTCAATGCGGCAAACTCGGCATTGCTCGGGTGTTTTGTGCCATGTCACGGATGTATCGACAACATAATTCACACCCTCTCCGGCGTGCAGCTACGCGCTTTCTGTGATGATATCATGACAAAACAAGGGCGCGCTGAAATAACCGGCGACGCCAAGATAACACCTGCGTTTAACCTACCGAGCAAGTATATTTTACACACGGTTGGACCGATAATCAATGCACCATTATCACAAAACGACATTGAGTTGCTGGAAAATTGTTACAAATCCTGCCTTAATTTGGCAGTGGATAATAATGTCAAATCTATAGCATTTTGTTGTATCTCGACAGGGGAATTCCATTTCCCAAAACACGAGGCTGCAAAAATAGCAGTGCAGACGGTGAGAGATTTTCTAAAGGAAAACACCACCCTCGAAAAGGTGGTATTTAACGTGTTTAGCGATGAGGATAGGCAGATTTATAAAGATTTATTATCAAATTAACTCCGACACATCCTCCACAAACACAAACGACCGGTCTTCAATTTCTTGTGGGATCGGTTGTTTTTCTTTGTTTATACAGACATACCGTGCATCCTTGTTTTGATAGACAAACTGCCAAAAGGGGTATTTAATGATGGATGGGGTGTTGTAGCCGACCCCAATCTCCAGATAGACAACATTTGCGTGCCTGTGCTTTTTTAAAAAATCCTCATAGCGTGACGCCGCCCTTTGCCAGCCTTCGTCCTCGACAAAGGTGGAATCACTGCGTAGATTCATGCTCATATCCGCGCCACATTTCGGGCAGTGGGGAACAAGCTCGCTCGGGATTTTCATGTCATGTTGCTGTTTTAGCATCTTCTTGACGGTTTCATAGTTGTCATAGGTGGAGTTATGACATGGGCGAGAACATTGCCAGAGTCCATAATCCCCCTGCGTGTAAAAAAGCTGTTCTTTATTAAAACCACTTTTTTGAAAACAGTGGTCGACGTTGGTGGTTAATACAAAATATGCCTTTTCACCAATAAGACGCAAGAGTGCGCGGTAGACCTCACCCGGCTCGAACGCATATCGGTTGAGCTCAATGTGCCTGCTCCAGTATGCCCAGTGTTCCTCCGGCGAGTCATAGCGTGTAAAGGCGGCATTATACATATTATCATAGTGATATTTTGCTATAAAATCAGGAAAGTTTTTAGTAAAACGCTCGCCACTATAGAGCAATCCGGCGGAGGAGGACAGGCCGGCGCCTGCTCCCACCACCACCGAATCGCAGTTGTCAATTATTTTTTTAAACCATTCACCATTAGTCATTAGTCATTCACCAAAAACTACCCTGTGTGTGTGCCGTCCTTAATTCCTGTTATAACCTCGTCAACATAGGACAAGAGGTCAACATTTACGAAAAATGGCAGCGGTTCGCCGTCCTTGAGTGCGCCATACTGACGCTCGTTTATACGATAAAATTCCATGGTTTGGGAATATCCGTCCATCTTATTGATGGTGAAAGAATATTCCGTCTCGCCTATCTCGGGATCTTCGTCAAGATCGGACGACAGTGTCACAGACAGGATTGCAAGATAGATATCCTTTGCAAAATCTTCCTCTATACTCTCGCCGTCGAGGGTAGCCTCAATACTTGCATTATCCTCCTCGGTCTCGCCCGGGATGTGGGTGAGTGCCAGTTCATAACTGCCGCTCGGGGTGGTCATTTCCACCGTTTCTACATCCACGATGTTGTGCAGCCAGAGTAGTGAGGATAACAGTTCGACATAGTCAATATCGATAAAGGGGAATGCGGAGGTGGGGAATGTTACCACCGAATCGACACCGGACACCGTCGCATAGTATGCACTTTCACTCTCGTCGGTGAAGTCGCCGAGGGTTATTACAAGGTCATTGTTTATCACAATGCGTGCGGTGGTGGATGCCGCCAAAGGCTCGGCAATCTCTTCACCCGCATCGACGGTCTCCTCAGGTGTATCAACAACCTCCTCGTCAGCGGTCTGTTCCGATAAGGCTTCGTTCGGTATACCATATACCTCTAAATCTTCCGGATTGTCCTCGATTATTTCACTATAGGACAGTGCCGAGAAGTACGAGAAGATATCATCGCTGAGTATAACATCGTTGGTGTCGCTCATATAAGGCGAAATCATCTCAAATGCGGACGCGAACTCATCTACATTCTGTTGGGCTATCAATTCGATGGTTGGTCCGGAAGATCTTGTGAGCACAAAAGACTCAAAAATATCGCTCTCGACATCGGTGCCGAGTTCATAGCTGAATACACTGCGATCGCGAAACTGATGCTTTGTGTTAAGGGCATACATAACATCGGAGGAGGAGATAAGATAAACATCCTCATTGTTTGCAAGTTTTGCATAGTACTGCGAGTTACCCGGAGCGGCATCGCCTATCTCATAGGCAATTTCGCCGGAGGTGGAATCGACGGTGACAACGGCGGCAGGGGTGTCAAGACCGTACTGCGCAAGGTCACCGGTTGCTACCGGCTCGGCATCGGCAGAGATACTGATTAACGATACCGCCGCAGCGGATACCATGCCGTCGATGTAGACAAAGCCGTCCTCTTCAAGAGAGTAGGTCAAGCTCCCATCGTCGGCTACATCGCCGGTCGAGATGGTGTAGATATCCTCGTTTTCCACCGTGACAGAGGAGACCTCGGCGGCATCGATATCTATAAGATAGCTCGGCTCGGTGGGGGTGGAGGAGGCATCGACAGAAGGATCCTGTGTGTCCTGAAAGTCGACGGTTGTTAGGACGAAATACGCCGCTACCGCTACTATTAATACCGCCGCGGCGACGATTAAACCTCTAAACTTTTTCATTATTTATTCTTTCTCCTGAGAAATACTGCGATACCGATGACAATAAATGCAAGCGGCAGTATAATAACCGTTAGGATAAGAATGACTATCGCGGTATTGCCGGTGACTATCATCTGGGTGTTGGTAAAGTCCACCGCATCGACCAGAACAGCATCAACCGACGGGTTCATAAAATCAAGAGAGGCGGTCAACAGGTTGTTGTTCTGGAATGCGCTGTTGTCCAAAAGATATTCCGAGGTCATCTCCCAACCACCGATAAACAACACGTTGTGGATAATGCTCTCGTTGTCGACATACTGGTTATCCTGTGTTAAAACGACAACCGGGAAAGGTGCATCAAGGCTCTCGTCCCCTTCAACATAGGCAGAACCGGAGGATTGAGCAAGAATATTTGTAGATCGGTATCCCTCGGTATCCCAAAGGACTTCAAGGTTGGTAGCACCCGGCACGATGACAGCATCGACGGGAATTTGAGTGGTTATGTCATGTTCATTCAGATCGGCGACGAACATAGCGGCATTCGCACCTGCGGCACGCTCGGCGTCAACAATGATGCCACCGCTCGGATCGACACCCCACTCGGTAAGATAACGATAGAGGCGTTCCAACTCGCCCGCCTGTGCGTTATAGGTCACAATTAGGCTGTTGGTGGTGGAGCGGGTTAAAAACTCGTTTAGCTTTTCAATCTCCTCCTCCGAGAAGTCGGTGGAGGGCGCATTGATTATCAGCATGTCGAGGTCTTCCGGAATGTCCTCGGTCAGAAGTGCGACCTCTCCTACACTATAGCTGTTGGAGGTAAACACACCTGTCAGTGAGGCATTATCGATGATTTCACCATGACCTGTGGTGTATGCGGCACTCGGCAACTCCTCGGTGGTGACATAGTGCACGGCAGAGGCAAACTTGCGGTCCGCCTGATAGCCCGAGACATATTCCTCGCCGGTATTAAAGTCATAGCTTGTGTCATACAGGTCGTTGATGTCAATTATCTGCTCGCGTTTCGAGCTTTTCATTATTATAGTGCCGGAGAAAATCGCGTCCGGATTCTCAAAGTTGTTACGGAAGTTCGGGTTGACGAGCAGGTCGACATATTCGAGCGACAGACGACCTCCGGAATAGCCTACCATCTTCTTAAGAAGTTCGTTAGCGGTGTTGTATCCGCTGTTCGAGGTGACCTCCGATTCGGTCAGCATGATGTAGACGGTGATATCCTCGGTTAGGTTTTCCAGCATATCGATGGTGGTATCCGAGACGGAGTAGATTCCCTCGGCGGTGATATCCTGTTTTAGGTTAAAACGTTCGGTCATGCTCTCAACCAATAGGTTTAGCACGATAATGACCGCTATAATGATGACGGTAAACAGCATCGCGATGCCACCGTATCGAAATTTTTTGGAGTTTAACGCTTTTTTTATATTCATCTTTATCAAATCCTTTCAAGTTAAATGACTATCTAAGTTACGCCCAGCGTTTTTTCTCCAACACACGAGTGGTCAAAAACAGGAATATTGCAATCACGCTGATAAAATAAACTATGTCGCTGAGTTGCAGAATACCGCTCGTGATGTTGGCGAATCTCGAAAAGATTGACAACCAGTGAATTATTGTTTGAAATATCGGTATCTGCACAAGGTCGGCAAAGGATGGCAGTATATAGATACCAAAGAAGATGATATAGCTCAGTATCGCGGCGATAAGTTGGCTCTCGGTGAGAGAGGAGATGAAAAGTCCAACAGCCACATATGTGCCGATGGCGAGTATCAACATGAAATAGTTAGCAAAAATCTGCCAGTTTGCAGGGGTGCCGTACAACGAGATAATGAGAGGTATCGCAAAGGTGCCGACGGTGGCAACACCGATAACGCCCATTGCCGCAAAAAATTTGCCCATGACTATGTCGGTGACACTGACCGGACTGGTGAGCAGTAGTTGGTCCGTTTTGTGGCGCGTCTCGTCCGATAACAGCTTCATGGTGAGCAGTGGCAACAGGAACATGAGTGTCTGGACTAAAAAGCTAAAAAGACCGGTAATATCGCTATACTGCGACATTACGTTAAAGAAGAAGAAGACAAGATATGCCAAAAAGATAAAGACCGCGCAGAACACATAGCCGAGCGGAGAGGTGAAAAAACTGCGAAAATCACGTTTAAATATAGCTAACATTATTCTTCCTTTCCATTATCGGTGTCGTCTTGTGGCTCATCTTCTGTCGCAATTAAGCTCGGTATCTCGACCGGCTCATCCTCGGTGGTGAGTTTAAGGAAGATATCCTCCAGCGAGAGATCCATGGACGACAGACCCATAATCGGCAGGTTTGCCTTAGCAAGTCCGAAGAATAAACGCTCACGCACGTCGACATTCTCCTCTGATTCTACAAAGAACTCAACGACACCCGGTTCACGCTCGCCGGCAAAGCTAAAGTTCTTGATGTTATCGGTGGATTTTATGACCGATTTGACAGCACCCTCACTGCCCTTGACACGCAGGGACAGACGGTGTGCGCCGGTAAGTGTGGAGGCGAGCATCTCCGGCGTGTTGTCGGCGACAATGTTGCCGTTTGATATGACCAAAACACGCTCACACACCGCCTGAACCTCCGGAAGAATATGACTGGAAAGGATAACGGTGCGTTTTTTGCCGAGGCTTTTAATAACGTTTCTAATTTCAATTATCTGGATAGGGTCAAGACCGACTGTCGGCTCATCGAGGATCAGGGTGTCAGGGTCGCCGATAAGTGCACCCGCAAGTCCTACACGCTGTTTATAACCTTTTGAGAGGTTGCGTATGACACGTTTATATACATTTTCAATGCCGACCTGTAGACAGATATCGTTGATATGCTCCTGCTGGTCCGGCATCTTGACCTTTTTAAGCTCATAGATAAAGTCGAGATACTCCTCCACCGTCATCTCGAGGTAGAGTGGTGGCTGTTCCGGCAGATAACCTATTTTCTTTTTCGCGGCGAGTGGTTCTTCCATCATGTCTACGCCGTCGATTTTAACCGTGCCGGAGGTGGCGGACAGATATCCGGTGATGATGTTCATCGTCGTACTTTTCCCCGCACCGTTCGGACCGAGAAAACCGACAATCTCACCATCATTTATCACAAAGCTGATATCGGCGACCGCCTTTTTCGGACCGTAATTTTTAACAAGATTTGAAACTTCAATCATTGTTATAACCATTCCTTTCTATAAAAAGATGTATGTATCCCCTAATACAAGACAATATCTATTTTACTACCTAAACCATTTACAAGTCAACAACTTTTTTGTGTTTTTTTTATGAAATGATACAAAATATGCAAATGGTTGAAATAATATAGTTGACTAAGGTAACAAAATAAGGTAAAATTGAAAGGGTAGCTAACTTTTAAAATCAGAAAGGTATTATAATTTTATGCAAGCATTGTATGAAAATCTTTTTAATATCCAGTGGCAACAGCTTGTCATGTGGGTAATCGGCGCGGTACTTATCTACCTTGCTATTAAGCGCAACATGGAGCCGACACTGCTCCTGCCCATCGGGTTTGGCACAATTCTATGTAATCTTCCGCTCTCCGGCGCAGTGACACAGGGCGAGGAGGAGGGGATATTGGATGTCCTCTTCAACGCCGGCATTGCAAACGAGCTCTTTCCGCTGTTGCTCTTTGTCGGCATCGGTGCGATGATCGACTTTGGGCCACTTCTTTCCAACCCCAAACTACTTCTTTTCGGTGCCGCGGCGCAGTTCGGCATCTTTTTTACCCTCACCATGGCATCACTCTTTGGCTTTGAGTTAAAGGACGCCGCCTCCATCTCCATCATCGGCGCGGCGGACGGACCGACCAGTATCTTTGTCGCGAACTTCCTACAGTCCAACTACATCGGCGCTATCGTCGTTGCGGCATACTCCTATATGGCGCTTGTGCCCATCATTCAACCGCCGGTTATTCGTGCCATCACCACCAAAAAAGAGCGCATGATTAAGATGCCGTACGACCAAAAAAATATCAGCAAGACAACGCGCATACTCTTCCCCATCATCTTAACCGTGATCACCGGTATAGTATCGCCCAAAGCGGTCGCGCTGATCGGCTTTTTGATGTTCGGCAACCTTATCCGCGAGTGTGGCGTTCTCAATTCGCTGTCGGAAACGGCACAAAATGTCCTCGCGAATCTTGTGACACTACTGCTCGGCATAACCATCGCGGTCAAGATGCAGGCTGATTTGTTCCTGACCACCGAGACACTTTTGATACTTCTGCTCGGACTTATCGCCTTTGTTTTTGATACTGTGGGCGGTGTCCTATTTGCGAAATTCCTCAACCTATTCTCTAAAAATAAGATTAACCCCATGATCGGTGCCGCCGGCATCTCGGCTTTCCCCATGTCGGCACGTGTTGTGCACAAGATGGGATTAGAGGAGGACAAGCAAAATTTCCTGCTCATGCATTCGCTCGGCGCGAACGTCTCGGGGCAGATCGCCTCGGTCATTGCCGGTGGACTTATTTTAAATTTAGTAGCATAATATATAAAGGTAACAAAACATGAACTTTGAATCAATTTTAGTCACCCTGCCCATCATGGGTCAGGGGATGCTCGGTATATTTATAGTAACCGCCGTCATTATCGGTGTGATACTTCTGCTCAATAAACTGACGGCAGAAAAAAACAAGGACAATAATTAATGAAACTTGGTATAGATATAGGTTCGACCACTCTTAAATGTGTCCTGCTAAACGACGACAACAAGATAGTCTATCACAGTTATGAACGCCATCTATCCATGGCGAGTGAGAAGTTGGTCTTTGCACTGAACGAGGTGAAAAAACACACAGGTGATGCCGATTTCACCGTCGCCATATCCGGCTCGGCCGGCATGGGAATTGCTACGGCGGCCGAGGTGGACTTTGTGCAGGAGGTCTACGCCACCAAGGTCGCAATATCCACCCTACAAAGCGGTGTTGATGCTGTCATTGAATTAGGCGGTGAGGATGCAAAGGTGTTGTTCCTGACCGACGGTCTTGAGGTGCGCATGAACGGCTCCTGCGCCGGTGGTACAGGCGCGTTTATCGACCAGATGGCGACGCTGTTGCACATCACCCCGACCGAGATGAACGAGCTGTCGGCACAGCATCAAAAGATATATTCCGTCGCCTCGCGCTGTGGAGTGTTTGCTAAATCCGACATACAGCCGCTATTAAACCAAGGAGCTAAAAAAGAGGATATCTCGGCGAGCATCTTCCGCGCTGTTGTCAACCAGACGGTGGCGGGGCTTGCACAGGGTCGCGAGATTGACGGCAAGGTGGTCTACCTCGGTGGTCCGCTCACCTTTATGTCGGAGCTACGCGCCGCCTTTGACGAGGTTCTCGGCATAAAAGGACTATGTCCTGAAAACTCACTTTATTATGTAGCGATGGGCACGGCGCTGATGGCAAAGACCTCGACCGATGTCGAGAGTCTTTTAAAATTAATAGCGGACAGTGACACGAGGGTGGGGTATGAAACCTCACCGCCACTTTTCACGTCAAAAGAGGAGTATGACCGCTTCGCCACCCGTCACGCAAAAGCGGTGGTCAAGGAGTGCGACGACAAAGGTGATAGTGAAAAGGGAGTCTTTATCGGCATAGATTCCGGTTCTACCACCGTCAAGATGGTGGCTATCAACCAAAATGATGAACTGCTGTTCACGCGTTATGCCTCAGGCGGCGGCAACCCGATAACCATCATAAAAGGCTTCTTGGAAGAGTTTTATAATGAACACCCGAGCGCAAAGGTGTGTGGCAGTGCCGTGACCGGCTACGGCGAAGAGATGATGATGGAGGCGTTTCGCCTCGACTTCGGAATCGTCGAGACGGTGGCGCACTTTATGGCGGCAAAGAAGTTTAACCCGAGCGTTGATTTTATCATCGACATCGGCGGTCAGGACATAAAATGCTTTAGGATAAAGGATGGCGCGATCGACGACATCTTCCTCAACGAGGCATGTTCCTCCGGTTGCGGTTCGTTTTTGCAGAGTTTTGCGAGCGTTCTCGGCTATTCCAGCGAGGAGTTTGCGAGTCTCGGTCTTTTCGCCGATGCTCCGGTCGACCTCGGCTCACGGTGCACCGTGTTTATGAACTCGTCGGTCAAACAGGCACAAAAGGACGGCGCGAGTGTCGAGAATATCTCGGCAGGGCTGTCGGTCAGCGTTGTAAAAAATGCTCTGTACAAGGTTATACGTGCGGTGTCCGCCGCCGAGTTAGGTGAGAATATTGTCGTCCAGGGTGGCACATTTTTGAGCGATGCAGTTCTGCGCGCCTTTGAAAATGAGATAGGCTCAAACGTCATTCGCCCGAACATCTCCGGAATGATGGGGGCATACGGCGCGGCGCTCTACGCCAAAAACAAACAAACGATAGATAGCACAACCATCACACCGGACGAGCTTGCAAGCTTCACCCATACCGTTAACTCGGTGGTCTGCCACCGTTGCACCAACGCCTGCACCCTCACCGTCAACTCGTTTGGCGACAAACATAAATTTATCGGCGGCAACCGCTGTGACAAGCCGATCACCAAATCGAACGAGCGCTCCGACGAGCTTAATCTATACGCCCAAAAAGAGGCTTTGCTCGCGGAATATATGCAGAACAAATCGGGAGGAAATCGCGGCAAAATCGGTATTCCGATGGTGCTGAATATGTATGAGCTGCTTCCCTTTTGGTCGAAATTTTTCGAAACGCTCGGCTTTGAGGTCGTCGCCTCCGGATTTTCCGACCGCGCACTCTATGTCGAGGGGCAACACACAATACCGTCCGACACCGTCTGTTATCCGGCGAAGTTGGTGCACGGACATATCGAAAGGCTGTTGAAACAGGGTGTTGACGCGGTTTTCTACCCCTGTATGACCTATAATATTGACGAAAAACGCGGTGATAACCACTACAACTGCCCCGTCGTCGCCTACTATCCCGAGGTGGTTCACGCCAACATTCCGGCGATAGAAAAGACGAAGTTTATCTATGACTATATCGGTATACATCGCCCTGCCGACTTTGCAAAGAGCATGGCAGGGATACTGTGTGACAACTTTGGAGATATATCCCTCGCACAGGTAAAGAGGGCGACGGAGCTCGCCTTTGCGGAGCGTGACTTATTTATTGAAAAAACAAGACAGCTCGGCGAGGCGATAATAGAAAAGGCGCGCGCGGAGCAGAAAAAAATCATCGTGCTCGCCGGCAGACCCTATCACCTTGACCCCGAGATCAACCATGGCATCGACCGTCTTGTTAGCGGTTGCGGTGTTGCGCTGGTGACGGAGGATGCGGTCTGCCATCATGTAGAGCCGACCAAGGTCTCGGTCCTCAACCAGTGGACCTACCACTCACGGCTTTATGACGCGGCGAGTTACACCACCACCCAGCCGGACATGGAGTTTGTTCAGCTGGTCTCATTTGGGTGCGGCGTGGACGCCATCACCACCGACGAGGTGCGCGCGATACTTCATCGCGCCGGCAAGATTTATACCCAGATAAAGATAGACGAGATAACCAACCTCGGCGCGGTCAAGATAAGGATAAGAAGTCTGCTCGCGACGATATAATGTAGGGAATGCAACAACAATTTGCAAGCGTTATGTAGGGTCACGGCTTGCCGTGACCGACCTAATGGATTGCAGACATTCCGATTTCGGACATGGCAAGCCATGTCTCTACAACACGACACCCACACAACAAGGCAACATAAAAGGAAAAACAAATGCAACAAAACAACGAACGTGTGCTGTTCACCAAGGAGATGAAGAGCAGTTATAAGATACTGATACCGGACATGCTCCCGATACATTTCACCATCGTTTCCAAGATTTTCACCGACTACGGCTACATTGTCGAACTGCTTAAAAACGATGGCAAGGCTGTGGTGGATGCCGGTCTTAAGTTTGTGCACAACGACACCTGTTATCCTGCACTGCTCGTCATCGGTCAGTTTATCGACGCGCTGAACAGTGGTCGATACGACGTGAATAAAACCGCCCTGCTGATAACCCAGACGGGTGGCGGTTGTCGTGCCTCTAACTATATACATCTATTGCGCAAGGCTCTGCATAAGGCAGGGTTTGCACAGGTGCCGGTCATCTCGCTCAACCTGTCGGGACTTGAGAGCAACCCCGGCTTCAAATTCACATTCGGTATGCTCCGCAAGACGCTCGCCGGCATAACCTACGGTGACCTTTTGATGCTCCTCAAAAACCAGTTAGAACCGTATGAGGTCACAAAGGGGGAGACACGAGCGCTGGTAGATCGTTGGATCGATAACCTAAACAGCCAGTTCCACAATAAAAAAGGGCTATCACTCGGTGATATGCGCGCAAACCTTGTGCAGATGGTTCAGGATTTCTCAAAAGTTCAGATAGAGCGCACCGACAAGATAAAGGTCGGTGTGGTCGGTGAGATATACGTCAAATACTCCGGTCTTGCCAACAACTCGCTGGAGGACTTTTTGCTCTCGCAGGGGTGTGAGGTGATGGTGCCGGGTCTGATGGGCTTTTTGTTGTTTAAATTAGATAACCGTATCGAGGACATCAAGCTGTACGGTGGTAGCAAGCTCAAGTTAAAGGTATTAAAGCGGGTGATGAAATACTTCACCGACATCGAGGGCGCGATAATTTCCGCCGTTAAGACAGATCAGAAATTCACACCGCCCGGTGAATATGCCCACCTCAAACACCTCATCGACGGCGTTGTCGGCTACGGCAACAAGATGGGAGAGGGGTGGCTGTTGACCGCAGAGATGTTAGAACTTTGCGAACAGGGGTACAGCAACATCGTATGCGCCCAGCCTTTCGGCTGTCTGCCAAATCATATTGTGGGCAAGGGCATGATACGCAAGATAAAGAATATCTTCCCGAACTCCAACATAGTAGCGATAGACTATGACCCCGGCGCAACAAAAGTCAATCAGGAAAATCGGATAAAATTGATGTTAGCGGTGGCAGGGGAGAAGATATAATCTTCACCCTTTAGACTTAGTTACCCCCAACCTCAGTGCATTTCCGACCACCGTCACCGACGACAGGCTCATAGCCGCCGCCGCGAACATCGGGTCGAGGAGCGGACCATCGAAAAGGTATAAAAGCCCTGCCGCTATCGGTATGCCGGCAACGTTGTAGGCAAACGCCCAAAAGAGGTTTTGTTTTATGTTGCGCATGGTTCTGCGTGACAGGTTGAGAGCACTCGGCAGCTGATTTAGACTGTTTTGTATCAACACCATATCGGCGCTCTCCATCGCTATGTCGATGGCACTGCCCACCGCAATTCCAACATCGGACTGCACTAATGCCGGCGCGTCATTTATGCCGTCACCGACCATGGCAACCCGTTTGCCCTGATCCTGCAAACGCTTTATCTCCATCGCCTTGTCCTCCGGCAGGACCTCGGCTATGACATTGTTGACCCCCACCTCTTTTGCGATTGCGGTGGCGGTCAATTTATTATCTCCGGTTAGGATTACAACCTCAATATCCATGTCGCTTAGGGTTTTTATCGCCGCGGCACTGTCGGGGCGCACCACGTCCGCAAGAGCTAAAATACCGATGGGAGTATTGTTCGAGAGCACAAAAATCAGAGTTTTCCCCTCGTTTGAAAGGCTCTCAATCTCATTTAGGTGGGAGGTGAAGTTCGCCCCCTGCTCCTCGGCGGTGCGTCGGTTGGATATCAGTATCTCGTCGCCGTTCACCGTTGCCCGTACCCCCGAGCCGGTCAGCGAGACAAAGTCGCCCGTCTCGAGTGGGGTTACGCCCTTTTCCGTTGCACAGCGCACCACCGCCTCACCGAGTGGGTGTTCGCTGAAACGCTCGACGGATGTGGCAATCTGCAAAAGGCTATCCTGTGTCAACTCGTTGAGGACGATAATGTCGGTCACCTCCGGCAACCCTTGCGTGACGGTGCCGGTCTTGTCCAGCACGATGGTATCAAGCGAGTGAGCCAACTCCAATGCCTCGGCACTTTTTATCAGGATTCCGTTTTGAGCCCCCTTGCCGGTCGCGACAATAATTGCGGTCGGCGTCGCAAGCCCGAGTGCACAAGGGCAGGCGATGACCAACACCGATATGAATATTGTGAGGGAGAACTCGATCGTCTGCCCCGATATCAACCAGAGTGCCGCCGCAACCACCGCGATAACCATAACAACCGGCACAAAGTATCCGGCGATGATGTCGGCGAGTTTGGCGATGGGCGCCTTGCTTCCCTGCGCCTGCTCCACTAAATTAATAATCCGTGCAAGTGCAGTCTGCTCCCCTATTTCGGTAGCGCGAAACAACACCGAGCCCCTGCCGTTGACGGTGCCGGCAAAAACCCTGTCACCGGCGGCTTTATCCACCGGGACACTCTCGCCTGTGAGCATGGAGTCGTCTATTGCGCTTGTCCCCTCGATAATGATGCCGTCCACCGGAAATGCACCTCCCGGCTTAACTCGGACTATGTCCTCTATCTGCACCTGTTCTATTGGGATATCTTTTTCTAAACCCTCCTGAACGATGGTTGCGGTCTTGGGGGATAACCCCATTAATTTTTTTATCGCCTCACCTGCCTTGCGTTTAGAACCTGCCTCGAGGTATTTGCCGAGCATTACAAGGGTTATTATCATAGCGGAGGACTCGAAATATAGCTGATGCGTTGCGTGGATATCTCCGAGGAATACCTGCACTACAGAATACAGGCTGTACAAAAACGCCGCCGAGGTACCGATGGCGACCAAACTATCCATGTTGGGTGCACCTCTGAAGAGTGCCGGAAATCCCACACGATAAAAGTTAGAGCCCATTATCATGACCGGTATACACAGAATGAGTTGAACAAGCGCAAAGAGCACCCCGTCTGTCGGTGACAAAAATGTCGGTAGCGAAAAGCCACCGAACGATATCATCGGCGCCATCGCAATATAAAGTAGCGGTGCGGCAAAAACAATCGACAGGATAAGCCGCCGCCGTTGTTCGTTTTGTCGTTGTTCATTTTCAAGCAGATGTTGGGGGCGCTTTTTTATCTCGAACCAGCCAAAGCCTATATCCTCGACCGTTTTTTTGATTATCTCGTCTCTGTCGTCCGGTGCACTATAGCTCAGCGTCTCGGTGGCGAGGTTGACCGCTACATCGTCGACACCCTCAATTTTAGCAATATTACGTTCGACATTCGCCGCGCAGGAGGCACAGCTCATGCCGGATATGCCGAGAGTTTTTTTATCCATCACATCACCTAATATAATATAACATATATATAATGAACTATAAATGCAATATTGTCAATAACCAAAAACGCAAAAACACCTTGACAAACTCGAATTAAGTGGTATTTTTAATATATAGGAACGTAATTATAAAAGGGATGTTATGGATAAACTGATAAAGTTGATATACAATCAGGATAAAATCCTTAAACATTCCGAAAAACTCGGTGAGATACCGAGCACAAGACAGATTTTTTCTAATACATTTAAGGTCGCCTGGCCGAGCACGCTTGAGGCGTTTTTGGTCGCCCTTGTGACACTTATCGACACGGTGATGGTCAGTGGCCTCGGCGAGAGTGCCGTCGCCGCTGTCGGATTGACGTCACAGCCTAAGTTTATCGGATTGTCCTTTTTTGTGGCGAATGGCATTGCGGTCAGTGCGATTGTTGCGCGCCGTAGGGGGCAAAATGATCAAAAAGGCGCGAACGATACGCTATACAACGCGCTCGGTTTCGCAATCTTAGGGACGGTGTTAATTAGTGCCCTCACCGTGATTTTTGCGGACGAATTGGTGCGCTTTATTGGCAGTAACGAGGATACCCACGACATGGCGACGGGATATCTGCGCATTGTCATGGCGGGTATAATCTTTCAGACTATCACCCTCACCATAAACGCCGCACAGCGTGGCAGTGGCAACACAAAAATTGTCATGCGTTGCAACCTCGTTTCCAACGGCGTAAATCTTTTATTCAACTATCTTTTAATACATGGCAACTTAGGATTTCCTGCACTCGGGGTGAACGGAGCGGCACTCGCGACGGTGCTCGGCACGGTGGTGGCGATGGTCATGACATTGCATTCTGCCATGCCGGGAAAAGGATTTATCTATATTAAGAGCCTTAACTTTTTTAAGTTTGACAAACGCACCGTCAAAAGCATCTTTAATGTCTCGACCCCCACCATGGCGGAACATCTTTTTTTACGGTTTGGCTTTTTGATGACGGCAATGGCGGTGGCGAACCTCGGCACAATAGCATTTGCGGCTAATCAGGTGGCACACAGCATTCTTGTGCTGTCCTTTGCATTTGCAGACGGGCTTTCCATCGCCGCGGTGGCGCTGGTGGGGCAAAGTCTCGGACAAAAACGCCCCGACCTTGCAAATTTGTACGGCGCTATGTGCCAACGAATTGGGTTTTCCATCTCCATAATGTCCGCCACTGTTTTTAGGGTTTTTGGGACCGATATCTTTCGCCTTTTTTCCAAGAGGGAGGATATATTGGATTACAGCGTCATGCTCACCGCAATGATGTCGGTGGCGGTGCTGTTACAGGTGACGCAGTTTATCTACAGTGGCTGTCTTCGCGGTGCAGGTGATACACGATATACCGCGATGGTGTCGCTTATCAGCGTCGCTATTGTGCGCCCGCTCACCACATACATATTCGCCTACCCGATGGGTTTTGGATTGACAGGTGTCTGGATGGGACTCTTAGCCGACCAGATGACAAGGATGGTTTTTTCCACCATACGCTTTAAACGGGCACGGTGCGCAAACATAAAAATATAGTCATACAACTTGAAGAACGACATAATCTAAAAACAACTCATGCAATTATAGTACAAAAATCTTGCGAATTTCATTCGACTGTGCTATAATGAATGAAAATGCGGGTGTAGTTTAGTGGTAAAACATTAGCTTCCCAAGCTGAGGTTGTGGGTTCGATTCCCATCACCCGCTCCAATCAAAACGTAAGTTCCCCGCCTGCCTGCATGTACGGAAAACCGGACATAAACAGTAAGTTGAGTGTTCGCCGGTAGGCAGGGCAAAACATTAGCAAAAGCGGAAAGGGGCGCGTTCCCCCCTCGGCTCATGTTCTGGACGTGATATGCGCGCCGTCCTCCCAATGCGCCCCACATCTATAGGCGCGGCTATTCGCCACGCGACCTCGCTCCACTCGCTTTACAGGGGGGATGGTGGCTCGTTCCGCTCGGGGTTTCGACACTGCGGTGTCGGATTGTGCGTGTCACCTATCATTGACATTTCTACAAACGATTAAAATTTTTTTCAAAAAACCCCTTGCATTTCCAAAAACAATATGCTATAATAATCTTCGCGACCGAAAACTGTGCAATAATTGCATTTATCGGTCGGGCGATTAGGACATACTTTGCAAAGAGCGTATGGACGGCAACAAGGGATTGAACGAGTGTATATTTGTCTAATCTACACTAAGTAATTCCGCTCTCCCTCTGGCTACGACGGTCAACGTCGACTTTGCCGAATGTTTCGCCGATACAACTAACAGGGGTTGGTTGGTCGGTTTTTACTATGAAAAGTTATGAAACGCAAGGCGGCTTGTAAAGAAATTGTCAACGATTTAATAAGGAGGCAGTTTAATGGCGGCAAAAGAAAAGATTAGGGTACGTCTGAAAAGCTACGACCACAGTCTTATTGACACTTCTGCAGAGAAGATTGTTGAGACTGCAAGGCGTACAGGGGCGAGAGTTTGCGGACCTATCCCGCTACCCACCGACAAGGAGATAGTGACCATCCTTCGTGCAG